>JAUIJW010000018.1 GCA_030431085.1 Bacteroidia bacterium | reverse complement strand
GGAAGAAGATAAAGTAGGAAATTTCTTCCCAGAACAAAAGTCTAGAACAGAGGTATTTACTTTTATAGAATCTGAATTATTAGCGATTGAAAGCCAAGTGCCAGCACCTAAACAAAATGAATTGGGTAGAGCAGATCAAGCTGCTATATGGACCCTGTTAGCCAAATTATACCTCAATGCAGAAGTATATACAGGTACAGCACGATATAGTGATGCGATGACTTATATTAATAAAGTGATTGGAGCAGGGTATTCATTGGCGCCAAATTACCAACATTTATTCTTAGCCGATAATGATAGAAATGATGCCTTAAACGAAACTATTTTTTCTATCAGATTTGACGGTATGAATACGAGAGGGTTTGGAGGAACAACCTACTTAGTACACGCAGCCGTTGGGGGTAGTATGAACCCTAATGACTTTGGAATCAACGGAGGTTGGGGTGGTATTAGAACTACCAGTAAGTTTGTAGAGAAATTTAGTGATATTTCTGGTAATTCAGATCAAAGAGCCATGTTCCATACCGATGGACAAACATTAGAGATAGATAACCCATTTACATTTACAGAAGGTTATGCCATTACAAAAAATAAAAATATAGATGTTAATGGTAATCAGGGGTCAGATTCATCTGGAGACTATGTAGATAATGATTTTATCATGTTTAGATTGGCAGATGTATACCTAATGTATGCCGAAGCTCATCTTAGAGGTGGTGGTGGTGATTTAAACACCGCTGTTAATTATGTAAATATGATTAGAGAAAGAGCCTACGGTGATACCAGTGGAAATATTACATCAGGAGCTTTAGACTTGTCATTTGTACTTGATGAAAGATCAAGAGAATTGTATTGGGAAGGTCATAGACGAACAGATTTAATTCGTTTTGGACAATTTTCTGATCAAGGTGTGTGGCCATGGAAAGGTGGTGTAAAAGAAGGAATTACAACAGATGCATTTAGAAATTTGTTCCCAATACCTTCTGCAGATATTATTGCGAACCCTAACCTAGAGCAAAACCCTGGATATTAAAAAATTAAATTAATGAAAACGATGAAATTATTTAAAAATAAAATATTGATTTTGTTCGCTTTTGCAGCAACTTTGGTGTCTTGCTATGAGGACGAAATCGTTCGTATGGATCCAACAGCATCTACAGAGTTAACCATGTCTACTACAGATATTGTGTTAGAAAAAGATAAGGTTGGTCAAGATGTGTTAACTGTAGATTGGACAGAGCCCAACTTTGGTTTTTCCGCTGCAGCTAGTTATCAAATTATTATAGACCTATCAGGGAATAATTTTGCGAGTCCTCAAACCATTCCAGCAGGGAATGATTTTTCAAAAACTTTTGAAAATGAAGAACTCAATAAAATTCTATTGAATTTGGGCATAGAACCTGGTACAGCTACAGATCTACAGATGAAGGTTAAGGCTATTTTATCGGGAGAATCTTCTTTCGATTCGAATACCAATGATTTTTCGGCAACAGCTTATGCAGATAAATTAGATTTAACGACTCCATGGGGCTTAGTAGGTAGTGCTACCACCAATGGTTGGGACGGTCCAGATATGCCGATGTATAAAGACACTCAAAACCCAGGTTTAGCTGTTGCTTATGTAACATTAACAACTGGAGAGTTTAAGATTAGAAAAGATAATGATTGGGCGGTGAATTATGGAAGTGATGCCAATGATGGTAACTTACAACTTAATGGCGCTAATATACCAGTTGATGCAGGCACTTATAAAGTCACCTTTAATGAATCTGAATTAACCTATAAAGTTGAAAATTATACTTGGGGACTAGTGGGAAGCGCAACCACAAATGGTTGGGATGGCCCTGATATGCCATTGATGTACGATTCTTATACAGATACTTGGAGAGGAGATTTTTATCTTGATGATGGTGAATTTAAGTTCCGATTAAATAACGATTGGTCTGTAAATTATGGTGATACCGGTTTAGACGGTACGTTAGAAGCAGGAGGTGATAATATTCCAATTACACCGGGTTATTACGCTGTTCAGTTAAATTTAAATGATTTAACCTATACCATTGAAAAAACTAATGTTTATGGTGTTGTAGGCTCGGGTTATAATGATTGGGGCAATGCTGGTCCTGATGCCGCATTTAAACCAGATTACGGACAGGAAGGCGTATATTATATTCACGGCGTAACATTGTTAGATGGAGAGATTAAGTTTCGTGTTAATAACGATTGGGGATTAAATTATGGCGATACAGGTCTTGATGGAGTTTTAGAAGAAGGAGGAGATAATATACCTTCTACAGCTGGCGTGTATGATATCATATTGGATTTTACCAATCCTAGCGCACCAACTTACGAGATAAATGCGAAGTAATTAAATTTTGAATTGTAAAAAAGGCTGTCAATTTTTGACAGTCTTTTTTTCTAAAGTATAGTGTATGAAGAAATATTTACCCGTATTATTAATATTAGTATCCTATTTTTTATCAGCTCAAGTCACAACATCACCAGCTACACCTACAGTCAAAGATGAGATTATCATAACTTTAAACACTATAGATACAGGTTTAAGTGGTTATACAGGAGATGTTTATGCTCACACTGGTGTACTAACCAGTAATTCTTCTAATAATGGCGATTGGAAATATGTAATTGGTTCATGGGGAGATAATACTCAACAACCTAAACTAACCAAAATAGATGATACAACCTATGAGCTTAAAATCACACCAGATGTATTTGGTTTTTATAACATCTCTACCAGTATTGAGGTAACCCATCTGGCATTGGTTTTTAGATCGGCTGATGGCAGCAAGCAAACCAGCCCAGATATTTTTATAGAGTTATATCAAGAAGGGCTTAATGTAGCATTAACTAGCCCATCAAGTCAAAACCTAGTTTATGATTTAAATGAAACAATTCCCCTTAGTGCAGACGCATCAATAGCGGCAGATTTAGAATTATTTGTTGATGAGGTTTCGCAAAAAAAAGAAACAGGAAAAACGATTTCAACTAGCTATACTTTAAGCCAAGGAGGTAAGTCAACAGTTAAGGTGACAGCCACTAACGGTAGTGAAACGGCTCAAGACGAATTGAATATTTATGTAAAAACACCAACAGAAAATGCACCAATTCCAGCAAACGTAAAGGATGGTGTTAATATTAGTAATGATAAGGTAACTCTTGTTTTAACCGCTCCAAATAAGCAAAGTGTTTTTGTGATTGGAGATTTTAATCATTGGAGCTTAGAGCAAGATTATCAAATGAAAAGAGATGGAGATAAATTCTGGATTACCTTAGATAATTTGGATACGGATAAAGAATATGCTTATCAATATTATGTTGATTATGAACTAAAAGTAGCAGACCCCTTATCCACTAAAATATTAGATCCCTTTAACGATCAATATATTCCAAAAGAAACATATGCTAATATAAAGGCTTACCCATCCGGTTTAACCGAAGGCAACGTGAGTGTTTTTAAAATAAATCAAGATAATTACTCATGGCAAGTCAATAATTTTAAAGTGGCAGATCCTGATAATTTGGTGGTTTATGAACTGTTATTAAGAGATTTTGAAGTCGTAAATACAGATGATATAGGCGATTTAAAAAAAGCATTAACACGATTAGATTACTTAGAAAATCTCGGTGTTAATGCTATAGAGTTAATGCCTGTCAATGAATTTGAAGGTAACGACAGTTGGGGGTACAACCCATCTTTTCATGGAGGCTTAGATAAGGCTTATGGCACAAGTGATGATCTTAAAATGTTTGTTGATGCTTGCCATCAAAGAGGCATTGCCGTATTTCTTGATGTGGTATATAACCATGCTTTTGGACAAAGTCCTTTAGTCCAGCTATATTGGGATAAAGCCAACAATAGGCCATCTAGTGATAATCCGTGGTTAAACCCAATAGCCAAACACGATTATAATGTAGGTTACGATTTTAACCATGAAAGTGAGTATACCAAGACTTATGTTAAACAAACACTACAATATTGGATTGAAGAATATAAAATTGATGGTTTTAGATATGATTTGTCTAAGGGATTTACCCAAAAAAACACCTTGGGAGATACCAATGCTTGGGGGCAGTACGATGCTTCTAGAATCGCAATTTTAAAAGACTACGCCGATTTTGTTTGGTCGCTCAATCCGGATGTTGTTCAAATTTTAGAACATTTTGCCGTCAATACAGAAGAAAAAGAATTATCAGCGTACGGTTTTTTACTTTGGGGCAATAGTAACCATAATTACAACCAAAGCACAATGGGTTATATGCAAGATGCCGATATTTCATGGATTTCTTATCAAGAACGAGGTTGGTCTCAACCTCATGTTATGGGATATATGGAGAGCCATGATGAAGAAAGACTCATGTATAAAAACCTTCAATATGGTAACGAATCTGGAAGTTATAGTATCAAGAATTTAGAAACAGCCTTAAAGCGCGAATCTTTAGCAGCAAATTTTTTATTTACAATTCCGGGCCCTAAAATGATTTGGCAATTTGGTGAATTAGGATACGATGTTAATATAGATTATAACGGTAGAACCGGAAGAAAGCCTGTGCGATGGGATTATTTTAACGACCCAAATAGAAAAAGTGTTTATGATACTTGGGCTACATTAATTGCTTTTAAAAAGAAAGAGCCAGCATTTCAGACATCAGACTATGATTTGGAAGTGGACGGATTGGTAAAAAAAATTGTACTAAAGCATAATGATATGGATGTTGTTATACTAGGTAATTTTGATGTTATCAACCAAACGGCTAACACAACATTTACCAAAACTGGCACCTGGTATGAATATTATACAGACGCAAGTTTAAGTGTAACTAATACAAATATGGACATAAGCCTCGCCCCGGGTGAATACCGACTGTACTCCACAAAATTGTTGAAAGATCCATTAAGTGTAGAAAGTGATTTAACAGATCATAGCGGTTTGAAATTATACCCCAATCCAGCAAGTTCTGGTTTTCAAATTAATAAGCCAGCAGATAAGATAGAAATTTTTGATTATTTAGGGCGTAAAGTTCGTGTGTTCAAAGGGCAATTTAATTCAAATCAAAAGTACAATACTTTTGGTCTAACTCCAGCCATCTATTTGGTTAAAATAGAGCATAACAACAACTATAACATTGTAAAGTTATTAGTACAATAGTTTAGTATATAGGCTCAATTTTATTGGGCCTATTTTTTATAAATGTTGATCAAATAAAATGGGGTTACCGTCTGGGTCTTCAATTACAAAACTAGCTGGCCCAGAAGAATCGGCATCAATAGGCTTGCTGATACTGATGCCACTGTTGATCAATTGGTTTTGAATATCGCGAACATCGGTATAGGAATCTAGTGTTCCTGCGTTTTGATCCCATCCGGGGTTGAATGTGAGAATGTTTTTTTCGAACATATTTTGAAATAACCCAATTAAAACATCGCCGTTTTTCATGATTAAATAATGATGTTCTATTTGCCCAGCAAATACATTAAATCCTAATTTTTCATAGAATGACTTAGAGGTTTGAAGATCTTTTACATTCAAACTAACAGAAAAAGCACCTAGTTTCATAATTTTAATTTTTAAGAAGGTTTAATTTTTAATCGCTATTGGTAAAGATTTAGATTGACCCCACTCGGTCCAAGAACCATCATAAATAGCTTTTTTGTTGGGTAAAACCAATTCAGAAGCAAGCATAATGATACAAGCGGTTATTCCAGAACCACAAGTAAAAGCCATAGGTTTTTCATGGTTAGGTACATGGTGTCTAAAGATGAATTCTAGTTCCTTTTTAGGTTTAAATTTTCCATTATCTAGAACTTCGGGGTATGGTAAGTTTTTAGAATAAGGGATATGGCCACTTCGTAATCCTTCTCTAGGCTCTTGTTTTTCTCCACTAAATCTATCGGTAGACCTAGCATCTAATACAAGCATTTGTTTGGTTTGAAGATTTTGATTTAATTGATCTTTTGTAACCCTCATTGTGGGGTTAAATTTTGCTTGAAAATCTCCTTTTTGGATTGTTTTCTCTGATTTCGGTTCAATCGAAAAACCCTCTTGATGCCAAGAAGGCAGTCCTCCATCCAGTACGGCTATATTTTGATGTCCCATGATACGAAACATCCACCATACTCGAGGGCTTGTATAAATACCTAAGTTATCATATACTACAATGATACTGTCTTTGTTAATGCCTAAATTTTGGGCTGCACTTTCAAACTCTTGTTCTTTAAGTAAGGTATTGGGAAGAGTACTGGTTTGATCGCTAAACGTATGGGCTAAATCTAAATAACGAGCTTCTGGTATTTGGAATCCATCAAGCGCAGATTTTAGACCAGATACATTGGTCTTAGGGCTAGCATCTAATATAATTAATGCAGGATTGTTTAAATTATTATGGAGCCATGTAGAACTTACAACTGGGTTCATAGCTTTGGTGTTTATGTTTTAAAGATATAAAATCTTAGTTTATAATTAAACATCAAAATTATTGATTAGTCATAATTTTTGTTAAAATACAATGTTCTAGATATTAAAGATTTACTTTTGTAGTTGTTTTAGTTTGACAATTATGAAAATTAAAGTAAAGATTTTTAATACCGCCTTAATATTTTGGTTGGTTATTGTTGTATTTCTTTGTATTCCATGGGATTTAATTCAGCAAGAGCGGGCAACAGATTGGAAAAAGAATACAGATCAGTTTGCTCAATCAGTACAAAAAAAGGATTATTCTAAATTACCCATACATCTAGCAGATAAAGATTTTAAACCTTTAACAGATTGTTACAATGATGAGTTAACTCAACGGTTAAAAACAGAATTATATCAAAAAAAAGCTTGGAAAAAATTAATTGATAATCAAAAAATGGCCATAGGGTTAGTAGATTTGAATAATCCAGAAAAGCCTCGTTTTGCTAGTATCAATGGTGATCATATGATGTACGCCGCTAGTTTACCAAAAATAGCAGTATTGTTAGCCACAGAAGATGCCCTAGAAAAAAAAGAGATCAAAGAGACGCCAGACATTCAAAAAGATATGCGTTTAATGATTAGTAAATCAAATAATGCAGCAACCACTAGATTGATAGATCTTTTAGGTTTTGAAAAGATAGCCAATGTAGTTACATCAGAACCGTATCAACTATATCAGAAAGATAGCGGAGGTGGTTTATGGGTGGGTAAACGTTATGCCAAATCTGGAGCAACCAATAGAGAACCTTTAAAAAACTTAAGCCATGCTGCAAGTGCTAATCAGGTGTGTCGATTTTACTATTTGTTGCTCAACGGAAAATTAATTTCTTATGAGCGATCTAAACAGATGTTAGATATAATGGAAGATCCAGAATTACATCATAAATTTATTTATACCCTTAACAAAATTGCACCCGATGCAAGAAAGTTTAGGAAGTCTGGAACTTGGAAATATTGGCATGCAGATTCTGTTTTAATTTGGGATAAAAAAAGAAAATATATTTTAGTAGCTTTGATTGAAAGTGATAGTGGTGAACAAATCATTAGAGATTTGGTTTACCCTATAGAAAAAGTTATCAAAGCCAAACCAAATGAATTATAGAAAAAGGTTAGAAAGTTACCTTTTACGAGCCTTCGATTTGAGTGAAGATCAGCTGCACAAAACCTTTTTGTTGCAGCTAAATATTTTTTTACTCATTACTACTTTACTTATTATTAAACCTACAGTTAATGCCCTCTTTTTATCAGAGTTAACAGCACATGCCCTACCAACTGCTTATATTTTAACCGCAATAGCTGCCGTTGTAGGCTCTTTTTTTTACACTAAGGGCTTAGAGAGATATAGCCTAAAAGCAGTTATTAGTAGAACATTAATAGGGTCTATTTTGGTGCTGGTTTTATTTGGAACAGTTTTAAATATGCATCTAAGTTTAGGGTATTTACTTTATATACCCTATATATGGATTGCCATTTATGGTTTATTAACCACTTCTCAATTTTGGATACTTGCCAATTTAGTATATAACGCTCGTGAGGCAAAGCGGGTCTTTGGATTTATTGGTGCTGGCGCAATTGCTGGTGGTATTTTTGGAGGATATTTAACGTCTATTTTAGCCAATTTTATAAGTTCTGAGAATTTATTTTTTGTGGCGGCATTTTTGTTATTCTGGTGTATTCCGATTACGAGAGCGGTGTGGAGTAATAAAGTACAGAAACAACTTAAAGTCGGTTCAAAACAATTTAAAAAAGATGTTTCGCCATTTCAATTGATTAAACAATCAAAATTGTTAAGTTATATTGCCATACTCATAGGCTTGGGTGTTATTGTAGCAAAGCTTGTAGATTACCAGTTTAGTCGGTTTGCTTCAAAACTAATCACTAATCCAGAGGAGCTTACCTCTTTTTTTGGCGTAGTATTTTCAACCTTAAGTTTAGTGTCATTGCTGATACAGCTTTTTTTTACTAAAAGGATTGTAGGAACTTTTGGAGTAGGGAAGTCACTATTGTGGTTGCCATTAGGAATATTGATAGGGTCGATTCTGTTATTGTTTGTTCCAGAATTATGGGTGGTGGTTATGCTTAAAGTAATAGAAGGTAGCTTTAAACAATCTATCAATAAGGCGTCTACCGAATTATTGGTTATTCCGATATCATTAGAAGTCAAGAAAAAAACAAAAACCTTTATCGATGTGGTGGTAGATAGTATTGCTACTGGAATTGCGGGTTTAATACTGATTTTTTTTATAAATGGGTTAGCCATTAAGTCGGTATATATAAGTCTGATTATTATTGTTTTAATATTAGTTTGGATTGTTATTGTTTTTAGGATTCGCAAAGCCTATTTATCGTCATTTAGAAGATTATTGGCCATGTCTCATCGAAATGATAAGTCTACACACGAAGTAAAAGAAGAGTTACCAGTCACATCAATAATAGAGAGTATCAAAAGAGTTTTTAAGGAAGGGTCTGAATCGCAAATATTGCACATGTTACATCGAACTATTGATGTTAACGACGAACGTTTTTTTTATGAGATAAAATCTTTGCTAGGGCATAAATCAGATCATGTTAAAGCCTTGGCTTTGGAAAATTTATATCACTTAGATTCAGAAGATTTATCTCAAGAGATAGAGAAAATGGTATATTCTCCAAGCCAATTGGTAGCCAAAGATGCGTATAGGTATTTATTGAGTAGAAGGCATAAAAATCCATTTCATTTATTTGAGAATTTTTTGGATAGTGAGGTTGAAACTATTAAAAATGCCACTTTAGTAGGGTTGTCTTTAGAATTACAAAGCAATACCAAATTACAGCAAAAATTCAGAATTGAAAAAAGACTACAAAAAAGTATCAATGAATGGCATGAATTAAAGAATGAGCACGAAAAAGAGGCTAAGATTAAGGCAATTTTACAAGCGATAGGCAACTTAAACTTAGTAGAGTATTATCCTATCATTAGTGATCAAATAAACCATGTGAATCATCATATTGCTGAAGAGGCTTTAAAAAGTGCTGCTAAAACGAAATCTAAAATTTTTATATATGGTATTATTTCTAATTTATCTAGAAAGGAGTTGCGAGAAGCGGCCATAGAAACGCTACATGATTATGGTACACCAATTATTTTAACTTTGGTTGAAAAAACACTTGAAGAAAAAATAGATATCGATGATGCACATTATATCCCTAGAGTTATAGAAACGTTTGGGTCGCAAAAAGCCATTCAGGCTCTATTGAAATTGATAGATACTACTGAGCACTCTGTAACTATTGAAGCAATTGAAGCCTTAAAACGGTTAAAATGGAAGTACCCTGAGTTAAAAATTAGAGAACAATATGTTATTGATAAAATTCTAGATGAATGTCAAGAATATCAAAGTATACTTTCATCGTTACATACTCAAATTGTGGTGAGGTTTAAATCTGGAGAGAGAATTGATAAAGAAGATGAAGCTAGAAAGGGGTTGATGACGATTTTAGAACATAGGTTAGATCGTCAACTGCATCGCATATTTAAATTTTTGGGCATAAAATATCCTCCAGATGAGATAGAACCTATAGTCGATATTATTATTCGCGGTGAGCAAGAACAGAGAGTTAATGCCATTGAATTTTTAGATAATGCACTCGATAACCACCTCAAGCGAGAACTAATACCCATAGCAGAATCGGTTTTTATCAATGATAATTATTCAGAAGAAATTATACATAAATTAAACTTAAAGGTTTATGACGAATACGAGTGTTACAGTCACTTATTAGATTTACATGACATTAAAATTAAACATGCGGTACTGTATCTTATAAAAATGACAGATAATAAAAACTTTATTCCACTTGTGCAAAAAGTAATTAATGATCATAGTAAAACAGTAAGTGCTCAGGCTAAAGACACACTAAACTATTTATCTCAATTGGATTGATCTCTCATGATATCATCTATTTTTGAGGCTAAGGATAGATGATCATAGGCAGAGTTTTTACCTAATACATTAGACATTAAGCAAACAGCGTATTTAGTGCCATCTGGCTGTTCAACAATGGCTACAGAATTCATATAATTGCTAACATTGCCTTGGTATTTACCACAATTTGGATTTTTATTTCGGTCGCATTTATATAAGCTGCCCGATTTAAAATATACCGCTGCACTATCTAATTTTTTTGAAGCAGCGTACCTAATTCTACGATCCGTAAGGTAAATTAAACGTTTCATTTCTAAGCTGGAAGGCTCATCAATTATTTCGCCTTTCTCTAGCGCTAAAACGAACTTTATAAGTCCGATCGGACTTCCAATACTTCCACCTTTACCAGGAATATAACTACTAGCCCCATGCGTAAAAAAACTACCTAGTCGCCATTCATCTTTACTAATACCTAAATCTCTTAAAGGTGCATTAACAATATCATTGGCTAAAGTAGCTAAATCTGCTCTTGGAGTATTTTTAAAATAGGCCTCCGCCTGCTCATAAGTCAGTTCAGGATAGTCTTCCTTAAAAACATGCATAAGTAACGACTCGCGCCAAACCACACTGGCTGCACCATTATTACTTACAGAAACCATATGATCTAACCATTCAAATAAAGTAAATACATCTTTTTCATTAACGGTTCTCTTGGTTAATTTCTCGATATCTTCATTGTATACAGGTATAGTATGGTGGTCATGCACGGCCCATTTACCTGCGGTAATATGCTTAGATTTTAATAAGGAACGTCTCTTCTTAAAGTGCTTATCTTTTGGGTAAACCATATCTAATCCTTGAAAAAGAGAAGCCAAAACTACTAATTTACCAACACTACCTGGTTGATAACCTGATTTTTCTCTGTGCTGAGCGTAACGTAGGGGTTTGCCTTCTGTCATATCTAAAACAGTAAGTGAATAGTTTCTATTCAAGCCCTTAAATAATTGATCTATTTTTGATTGAAGAGCATCATCAACTGGTGGAATACTATCGAATTCATTCTTGCGATCGGTTAAGTTGAGTTGAATTGAATTTACAGAATGATAGGCTCCTGCTGGAATTCTTGAGCTTTTAATTTCACCACTTTTTACTTTCTCCCAATATAATAATCGCTTTATGCCAGTAAGCTCATATCCATCAATTGGGTAGGTGTTGAAGGCAAAGAATCCGATACAAGCGAGTATTATACTGGTTAAAATTAATTTTTTCATTACGGTATGGTTGTTTGGGTTGATATAGTTTTTTGTAAGTTAACCTTAGGTGTAATAGACTCAAGATAACTCGAACTTTTGGCATTTTTGTTTTCAACAAATGGTCTTACTTGAAAGAGCCATATTTTACCATTTTTAAACCCAAGTTCTACATCGTAGGGGCCATGAACTCCTTTTTTACCCATTTGCTGCGTAAGAATTTTACTAAATTGGTTGAGTTGGTAAATTTCTGAAGATGCTAAAATAGGCCTTTCGAAAGTAGTGCTTTTGGTTTTAGTGGCTCCTGTAGAAGGTAAATATTTAAAAAATGGTTCCCTTGCAGGGGATATTAAATGAGCTACACCATTATTTTTAATACTCCAGGTTTCGGCCGCTTGACCATCAACTGCTCCACCAACACCTCTGCTAAAAGCTACGGTAATCTCATCAGTATTGCCAGAGCTTACTCCTTTAGTAATCATTACACCAGAGCAATCGTTATTAACACCTGGTATTACTACAATAGATGGGTAAACGTTTTCTGGATTGGTAAGATATTTCTGACGCCATTTAAAACTACGTTCTGTATAGGGAGAGGCCCAAACACTTTTAATCCCATTTAAGATTTTTTCTTTCTCTAAAACATTAAATAAGGTTAGGTTAAGTCCGGCACCGGTAAAACTTTTAAGATCCTCCATGTTGGTATCACTTCTTAAAAAAACAGACTTTTCACCTAATTTAGAATTTAAAATATTTTGAAAAGATTGTTCTAAATCACTTTTAAAATGATCTAAAAGGGGCATATTAATGATAAGCTTATGGAGTTTTTTTAACTCAGTAAGTTGATACTGTTCAATATCTTTATCAGGTTTACTAGAAGCCTTCATGGCTCTTGCCTCACGAAAGATATGATTAAGATAATCCCAATAAGATTGATTTTGTTGGGGAATTTTTTGTTTCATATGCTCTAAAAAAATCCCAAAAGGAATTACAAAGCCATCAACAACATGTTGAGGAAAATTTTCTTTTAACTCACCAAGGTTAGCTGCTTTTGGCCCACAATAAATACCAGAAGATTTTGCATTAACTTCGGTTAGATTTAAAATAGTGGTACGATCTAATTTAATCTGATCTACAGGCACTGTAATCATTTCAATATCGCGCTTTTTTTGAGTAAATAAATTTTGTTCTTCACGAGTCATGGTAGAAGCAGGTTTCATAATAACCGTACCTTTATTAGATACAGCGTAGAACACTTTTTTACCATTATATTTTTTTAATTCTGTAACATTATCCGATGAAATGGCAGCATTAGGAATTCCTAAGTTTCGAGCTAATAATTGTACATGTGAAACTAAATTACCCTCAGAAACAGTTAAAATGCCTGCAACTGGTTTAAGATCTGAGGATGGTCTGTCGAAGACATAAATTTTGTCTGCCTCCACATCTATATTTTTTGAAGAATCCTCTATGACTACCAATTCACCAGTGGCATAACCGGGATTTAAGCCGTGGATATGACTTTGGTTGTTTAAATCTAAAACTTGATTGTTTAGTGAAGATTCTTTATTGATAAAAAGGCCTAATTTCCCTATAGCATTACCTAAATATAATGCAGCAGAAGACCGAATGCGATCATCTAGAAAACCATGAGCTAATGGCTCAAATTCTTTATAAGTCGAAATTACATCTTCAAATATAGCACTGTTTTTACCAGTACCCCACTCTAATTGTTTTCTCGCTGCTAATAGTGTGTTATTGAGTTCTTCAAGGCTAAAATTAGCTTGGTTAGTACTAGATAATAAGTTAGATAATTGTTGCCATTCCCAAATTTCTGTAGCACCTGTTGCCGCCGCTGCCGTGCTTAAATAACAAACTTTATCGACTAAATCATTAATGGTGTTATCGGGGTAGTCTCCAATTTGTTTAACAATTAAAGATTCAATCTTAAGCGATAAATCTATTAATGCGAGTCTTGCGGTGGGGTCTTTTTCATCTAAAATGGAAATTCTTATATACCACATTAAATCGGTAGCATTTTCAATTTTTGTTTTAACAGAACTTTTTTGTGCTAACGAGATAAAACTTTTAAGGCGGTTTTTAATTTCTTGATTTGAGATGGCAGTTAAATATGGACTTAAATCTTTGGCTTCAATAGGCTTGAAAAACGCATTCATTGTAGAAATGAGCTCGTCAAACTTTTTATTTAAAGCGGGTGTTAGTTTAGCAGCATGTTTTTTTTGAAATGATTTTACCTCGTTGATATCAGATATTTCAGGTTGGCCATGAATTTTCACTCTATTTTTCATAAATGGCGCATAGTGGTCAGAAATATATTTAGAGGTACTTCTCATGGCTTGCGCTACATCATTGTCGCCAGCATGTGGGATATCTTTAGCCGCTTGACGAATCAGATAAAAATGTTGCTTAAGAGCATCATCTTTTTGCAATAGCCAAGTAAAAAAAGATTTTCCCCAACCTTGTTCATCTTCTGCTTGAAAAGCGCCACGATAGTATTGCGCTCTTCTATTAATCCAACCATCGTCTACCGATTTAAGGTATTTTTCGAGCATGTACTGTTTCATTCTAGAATGATAATGGTCATTATCCCAAAAAGCTTTAAAATCAGTTGAAGCCAAAATCTGTCCAAAATATAAATGATATTCGTCTCCTAATGCAACAACCTCATCTTTATACCTCGCATGTTGTACGCCACCATTTTCGCAAGGTTCTTTGGGCGGGTTAATCGTACCATCTTTACAGAACCACCTAATATCACGGTATGGTCCTCTAACGTCTTTTTTATACTTTTCAATTAGAGTTTTAATATGAGAAGCATCAATAGAAGACTCATGTTCTTGGGCTAAGATTAAAAACGGAATAAGAAATAAAATATAGCCTAAAGTAAATTTTTTCATAGAGATTAGTCAGATTGATATAGTTAAAGTAAAAGTAGACATTAATAGGTTATTAACCAATATTTAAATAGAAAATGAAAAATTACAAATCAATAAAAAAAACACTGAAATAGTACATCATTTTAAATTTTAATCTACACGCCAGAATGAGCAAATTTATTTGGCTACATGATAATTTTTTTTATTCATCTAGTTTGCTACTTTTGTAAGCGTCAAAACAAATTAATATCAAGAAAATATGGAATTTATCGTAAATTATTTACCTTTCTTTGGGTTATTGGCACTGGCATTTGTCTTTATCAAAAATGCATGGGTAGCCAAACAAAGTGAAGGAGAAGAAAACATGTCCAAAATAGCAAAGAACATTGCTGATGGAGCCATGTCGTTCTTAAAAGCAGAATACAAGATTTTATCAATTTTCGTAGTAGCTGTTGCTATACTGCTTTATTTAAAAGGAAATGCCGAAGAAGGTTCAAACGGTATGGTTGCTTTTTCGTTTGTTGTTGGAGCTATTTGTTCAGCTTTAGCTGGATTTATTGGCATGAAAGCAGCTACAAAAGCAAATGTAAGAACAACGAATGCAGCCAGAGAATCTTTGGGTAAAGCCTTAGAAGTGGCTTTTGCTGGAGGTGCTGTAATGGGACTTGGAGTTGTTGGGTTAGGAGTTTTAGGGTTAAGTTCTCTATTTTGGTTTTATAGCGGTCAAGGATGGGAGATTAGCGAGGTATTAAATGTACTTTCTGGATTTTCTTTAGGCGCTTCGTCTATTGCTCTTTTTGCTCGTGTTGGTGGTGGTATTTATACCAAAGCTGCCGATGTTGGTGCAGATTTAGTTGGTAAAGTAGAAGCTGGTATTCCAGAAGACCATCCGTTAAATCCTGCAACTATTGCTGATAATGTTGGAGATAATGTTGGAGACGTTGCTGGTATGGGTGCCGATTTATTTGAATCTTATGTAGGTTCTATTATAGGAACCATGGTATTAGGAGCGTTAATTGTAACGCCTGGTTTCGATGGTCTAGGGGCGGTATATTTACCAATGGCATTAGCCGCTGTTGGAATTATCATGTCAATTATAGGAACCTTTTTTGTTAGGGTAAGAGAAGGAGGCTCTCCACATGCGGCATTGAACATTGGCGAATTTGGTTCTGCCGGTTTAATGTTGGTAGCTTCATATTTTTTAATTACAAACTTCTTGCCGGAAACATTTGTTCAGGAAGGTGTTGAATACACAGCCATGGGTGTTTTTTGGGCAACCATTGCAGGTTTAATTGCTGGTTTATTGGTAGGTAAAGTAACAGAATATTATACAGGCACTGGTACTAAACCAGTGAGGTCAATTGTCAAGCAATCTGAGACCGGATCGGCGACTAATATCATTGCAGGATTGGGTGTTGGGATGATGTCTACAGCGATTCCAATTATTTTAATTGCTGCGGCAATTTTAGTTTCTCATCATTTTGCAGGGTTATATGGTATTGCTATCGCTGCTGTGGGGATGTTAGCCAATACCGGAATTCAATTAGCGGTAGACGCTTATGGTCCAATTTCTGATAATGCAGGCGGTATTGCAGAAATGGCAGAATTACCACCAGAAGTTAGAGAACGTACAGATAAATTAGATGCTGTTGGAAATACAACCGCTGCTATTGGTAAAGGTTTTGCTATTGCCTCTGCAGCATTAACAGCGTTGGCATTATTTGCTGCGTTTATGAAAACAGCTAATGTAACTGCTATTGATGTATCTAGACCAGATATTATGGCTGGGTTGTTAATCGGGGGTATGCTACCATTTGTTTTCTCAGCACTATCTATGAATGCTGTGGGTAGAGCTGCTATGGCGATGATTGAAGAAGTTCGTCGTCAATTTAGAGATATTCCTGCTTTAAGAGCTGCATTAGATATTATGAATAAATACGACTCTGATATGTCTAAAGCTACTGCTGAGGATAGAAAAATATTTGATCAAGCCGATGGTGTAGCAGAATATGATAAATGTGTAGAAATTTCTACAACAGCCTCTATTAAAGAAATGGTTTTGCCTGGCTTATTAGCTATTGCAGTACCAGTCGCTGTTGGTTTTATTGGCGGTGCCGAAATGTTAGGAGGCTTATTAGCGGGAGTTACTACGGCGGGTGTATTGATGGCAATTTTCCAGTCTAATGCTGGAGGTGCATGGGATAATGCTAAAAAAATGATTGAAGAAGAAGGACGTAAAGGTTCTGATGCTCATAAAGCGGCAGTAGTTGGAGATACGGTAGGAGATCCTTTTAAAGACACCTCAGGGCCATCATTGAATATTTTATTAAAATTGATGTCGGTAGTGGCTTTAGTTATTGCACCAAGTATAGCTTTAGACGCACAAGCAGTGGCAAAGTATAATGAGACAATGACTATTGATTTAGTTGAAGCTAGACCAGTTAAGGAAGAGGTTAAGAAAACAATTAAAGTTAAAGTAGACGATGAGGGTAAAAAAGTTGCCACAATTACTACTAAAACTTCAGTAGATGGTGTAGAAAAAGTTGAAACCGAAACCATCAAAGGAGAAGAGGTGGAAGCCTTAATTAAAGAACATGACGATAGGTAGTAATCTTTATTATAAGATGTATAAAAACTCCCTTTAAGGGAGTTTTTTATGCCTTAGAAACTCGTTCTAGTGTAATTAATACTAAAAACAAGTATATTTGATTATTAATAAGCCTTATGCGTAAATTATATTTATTATTTTTTTTAGTGGTAATGAAGTCTTGGGCACAAGATTCTATACCATTTGTAGATAATGCTTATTTAGAAGATCAACTTTATATCAATGTAAATTATAATTATTTGCCCAACACTCCAGATTTCTTTTCTCAAAGTGGATTTTCGTATGGATTGGGATTAGGTTTTATTAAAGATTTTCCTGTAAATAAAAGAAGAAATGTGGCTTTAGGTGCAGGTTTAGGTTATGCCCTTAATAATTATTATTTTAATGTTAGAGAAGCAGATGCTCCAGATCCTGATCTAACAGTTACCAAAAGTAACCAGGCCACGATTCATACTTTAGATTTACCCATAGAGTTTAGAATAAGGACATCTACGGCGCAAAAATCAAGATTTTGGCGCTTTTATCCAGGCCTGAAACTAGGGTATGTTTTCGTCAAAAACACTGATTTAAAACGACGTGAAGATTTTTCTGTTAAAGATTTTATAGAGGTTAGAGAGTTTTTATACGGTCTAACATTTTCTGGAGGTTATAATAAATGGAACTTCTATTTTTATTATGGCTTAAATAGTTTGTTTAGCAATACCAAAACCAACCCAATAGACTTTGATATTCACGATTTAAGATTTGGTTTGATTTTTTATATACTTTGATAGAATTGAAAACTAATAAATTGAGCTATCACTCCCAGTAAAAATCCTAAATATACTTCTTTAGGGGTGTGTGCTTCAAGTTTAAGTCGAGATACGGCTATGAGGCCAGATATGATGAATAATAAGGCCAATATCCAATTAAAATTCATTTGATAATGGAGGCTTAAAATTAGAATAAATCCTAAGACACCACCAATGCCTAAGGTGTGTAGGCTAGTTTTAATTCTTAGAAATAAAAAAAGATAGGCCGCACTAAGAGCAATTGCTATGGCAAAAAATGAATAGGCCAAGACATTAGCAATTTTAATATTAAGTAGCATTTTACCCAATAATATAGATAATAGAATAAAAAATAGTATAGGAAACTTTCTTTCTTCTACTTGCTTTAAATGATAGGACTCTATCATTTTAATTTTTTTTAAAAACATCAGTAAAAATACTGGCAAAATGTAGGTGCTAATAAAAACAATGCTTAAAATAAGGTATTCTTGCTTTTTTGCCATATGAATAGGAGTGAGCACCAAATACAAAAAAGTACCAATAAAGGAAAACAATAAAGGGTGAAAAACGTACGATATAATCCGATAAAATAGCATTTTATAAAATACTTTTTCTAAGCCTTGCTACCGGAATGTCTAACTGCTCTCTATATTTGGCAACGGTTCTTCTGGCTATTAAATAACCTTTTTCTTTGAGTAATGCAGCTAATTTATCATCCGTTAATGGCTTAGTCTTATCTTCATGATCGATTTCGTTTTGCAAAATCATCTTAATTTCCTTGGTAGACACATCTTCACCTTGATCATTTTTCATAGATTCCGAAAAGAACTCTTTAATGAGCTTTGTACCGTAAGGCGTGTCGACATATTTACTGTTGGCCACACGTGATATTGTAGAGACATCCATGTCAATTTTATCAGCTATATCCTTTAAAACCATAGGTTTTAAGTTCCTCTCATCACCAGTTAAAAAATAGGCTTCTTGATAGTGCATGATAGCATTCATGGTTAGCATTAGCGTTTGCTGTCTCTGCTTTATGGCATCTATAAACCATTTGGCGGCATCTAATTTTTGTTTGATAAATAGCACAGCATCTTTTTGAGACTTAGTTTTTTCTTTAGATTCGGAATAGCCTTTTAAAAGGTTATCATATTCTCTAGAAATGTGTAAATCTGGAGCGTTTCGGGCATTTAGACTAAGCTCTAAATTGCCTTCACTTATCCTAATGGTAAAATCTGGAACAATATGTTCTATAGTTGCCGTACTACCCGAAAATGAACCGCCTGGCTTTGGATTTAATTTTTCAATTTCTTCAACGGCATTTTTTAGCTGCTCTTTAGAAATGTCATATTTTACGAAAAGTTTCTTGTAGTGTTTTTTAACAAAATTTTCAAAAGAACTCTCAAGAATTTCTATGGCCAATTCTCTGGCTGCCGATTGATCTTTTTGTTTAAGTTGAATCAATAAACATTCTTGTAATGTTCTTGCACCAACGCCAGAGGGCTCTAATTGTTGTACCAATTCAATTACTTTTTCTACTTCTTTCTCTGATGTAAAAATATTCTCAGAAAAGGCTAGATCATCTACAATATCGAGTGTAGTTCTTCTAATGTAGCCGCTATCATCAATACAACCAATAATAAATTCTGCAATGAGTTCTTCTTGTTCGCTTAAGCGATAAGTGTGTAGTTGATTCTTGAGGTGCTGATTAAATGAAACGCCACCAGAGTATGGTATTTGAGTGTCTTCATCATCTGCACTATAATTATTGGTTTGTAGTTTATAGCTGGGTATTTCATCGTCACTCAAATATTCATCTATATTGATATCTGTTTCTATGGTTTCGTTACCAGTATCATCATA
>JAUIJW010000220.1 GCA_030431085.1 Bacteroidia bacterium | reverse complement strand
CAGACAGCGTTTCTACATTTTCTATACCTTCTGCGCCACAAAATCTTGCATGGGCAAATGGTAAGTCTTTAGAAATAAACAACACTTTTGTGTTTTCTAAACTTGTTGCCATTTTGTTAAACTCTCTAATAGACTGTGCACATACACCAGTATCTATACTTGGTGTAATATTAAGTACAACCCTAGACCCTTTATAATCTTTTAGTTTAGCAGTGGTTAAATCACTTTTAACTAATTTAAACCCAGGTGCTTTTTTACCAACCTTAGGTAGTTTGCCAATTGTTTTTATTTGATTTCCTTTAAGTGTAATCTTTGCCATAAGTATTTTATTTTTTGATTTTCTCAAAGTTACACAAATAAAAAAACTCCTAAAAATAGTCTTTAGGAGTTTTTACTTCATGATTTAATTTTTTCTTAACGATCGATAGAACCCTGAACTCTTTTCATAAAACCATTCAAAGCATCTTTTTGCGAAACTCCATTCTGTTTCATTTCAGTATGAACTTCTAAAGCGCCGTATAGATTCGAAATTAACTCACCAATTACATCAAGTTCTTCGTCTTTAAGAGAAGATACTTCGGTCAAATCTTCTAAAACCTCAATGGTTTCTTTTAAAAAATCTTCGTCATTATTTTCAATAAAATTGGTAAGGTGTTTAATTACAGGTAGTTTCATAACTATTTGGTTCTAATTTACAACTTCGTTTACAAGATCTTTAAGTACATCAAACTTATTGGTTTGCGCTTGGTTTTGCTTAACCCCATTAACAAAGGTTGCAAAGGTTGGCAAATTATCTACATTTGCCAGTTTTCTAGATTCTGGATACTTTTCAGCATCTGCTAAAACAAAAGGAATGCTTTCATTCTCGCCAGCCAACTTTTTAAACTTTGGCTTCATTATTCTACAGTTACCACACCAACCCGCCATATATTGCACAACTACTTTCTGATTGTTCTCTACAATTTCTTGTAAATTATCATTATCTAATTCTTGTAACATTGTAATAGGTTTTATCGATTAAAAATTAATGAGTACTTAAATAAGAAGCTACTCCTTCTCTTGTGGCAGACATAGCATCTTTACCTTCTTCCCAGTTTGCTGGACAAACTTCACCTTTCTCTTGTACATGAGTATAAGCATCAATCAAACGTAAATATTCACCTACATTTCTACCCAACGGCATGTCATTTACACTTTCGTGGAATATCTTACCGTCTTCATCTACTAAATATGTTGCTCTATATGTAACATAAGACCCATCAATTACAACATTACCGGTGTCTTCATCATAGGTTTCAGATACCACGTCTAAAATTCCTAATTGAGAAGATAAGTTTCTATTGGTATCTGCCAATAACGGGAAGCTAACGCCTTCAATACCTCCATTATCTTTAGATGTATTTAACCAAGCAAAATGTACCTCGGCAGTATCTACTGAAGCACCAATTACAATAGTGTTTCTTTTTTCGAACTCGCCTAATGCGTCTTGAAACGCTCTAATTTCTGTAGGGCATACAAAAGTAAAATCTTTTGGATACCAAAACAACAATACTTTTTTACCTTTTTTTGTTGCTTCTTCTAAAACATTCAATTTAAATGTTTCTCCCATTTCATCGATCGCATCTACTGCTAGATTTGGAAATTTTTTTCCTACTAATGCCATAATTTTATTATTTTAATGTTAATTATTTTCTGTGATTCAAAAATACAATGAATACCTCTTGTTTATTCATGAAAATGATTTCAATATTTTATACCAAAATAGATTTTATTTATACTCTAAATTTCCTTTCTGGCTAGGTAAAAATCAACTCTTTCTATGGAGTCATCTTCTAACCTTTGATTCATCTCGTCTAAGGTTTTTGGCGGCGGAACTATAACTTTGTCTCCTTTATTCCAGTTAACTGGCATAGCCACACCATATTTGTCTGAAGTCTGTAAACCATCTAATACACGTAATACTTCATCCATATTTCTACCAACATTAAGCGGATAATACATGATCAACCTTATTTTTTTATTTGGATCTATAAAAAAGACTGCTCTTACCGTGGCCGTTTCGCTTTCATTGGGTTGTAGCATACCATACAATTTAGACACTTTCATATCTATATCTGCAATAAGCGGAAAATCTATATAAACTCCTGTTTTTTCTCTTACATTGTTAACCCATCCTAAATGCGAATGAATACTGTCTATTGACAAGCCAATAAGTGCTGTATTTCTTGATTCAAATTCTTCTTTACGTGAAGCAAAACTACTCAACTCGGTAGTACAGACTGGCGTAAAATCTGCCGGATGCGAAAACATAACTATCCATTTATCTTTAGCATAATCGTGTAAAGTAATATCTCCTTTTGTAGTCTTGGCAGTAAAATTTGGTGCTGTGTCACCAAGTCTAGGCATAAAATTGGTTTGTTCTTGAGGTTCCATAATTTTAGTTTTAGTGGTTAGACTTAAATTCTACTAAATTAATAGGTTTTTAATTTAGTAGTTTAAATTTACGAAAATACCACGGCTGAATAAAATCAATTATGTGATAATTTCGTTAAATTTTATGCAAAAAAAAGGAGGTTTTTAAAACCTCCTTATAATCTATATTTATACTAAGAATTATAAATGTATCACTTCATCATAAGCGTCGGCAACGGCCTCCATAACAGCCTCACTCATCGTAGGGTGCGGATGAATTGCTTTAAGTACTTCATGACCTGTAGTTTCTAATTTTCTACCTAAAACTGCTTCTGCAATCATATCAGTCACTCCAGCTCCAATCATATGACATCCTAACCATTCACCATATTTCGCATCAAAAATTACTTTTACGAATCCGTCTGGTGTTCCTGCTGCTTTTGCTTTACCTGAAGCTGAGAAAGGGAATTTACCAACTTTTAATTCGAAACCCTTTTCTTTAGCTTGTTTTTCGGTTAAACCAACACTTGCAATTTCTGGTGTAGCATATGTACAGCCAGGAATATTACCATAATCTATTGGTTCTGGATTTAAACCTGCTATTTTTTCTACACATGTAATTCCCTCTGCAGAGGCCACGTGAGCTAAGGCAGGACCTGGAACTACATCGCCAATGGCATAATACCCTGGTAAATTGGTTTGATAATAATCATTGACTAATATTTTATCTTTATCAGTTACAATACCAACATCCTCTAATCCAATATTCTCTATATTTGATTTGATTCCCACTGCAGAAAGTACAATATCTGCATCTAAGGTTTCTTCTCCTTTTTTGGTGGTTACGTAAGCCTTAACACCTTTACCGTTAGTATCTACTTTAGTAAGACTAGCATTAGTCATCACTTTTATTCCAGACTTTTTCAATGAACGTTCAAATTGTTTAGAAACGTCTTCATCTTCTAATGGCACAAGATTTGGAAGATACTCTACAATAGTAACCTCTGTACCCATGGTATGGTAAAAATAGGCGAACTCAACACCTATAGCTCCAGAACCTACAATAATCATTTTTTTAGGTTGTTTCGGTAAATTCATGGCTTGACGATAACCGATTACTTTCTCACCATCAATTGGTAAAAATGGTAATTCTCTTGATCTTGCTCCGGTAGCAATAAT
>JAUIJW010000219.1 GCA_030431085.1 Bacteroidia bacterium | reverse complement strand
GACTGGAGAAGAGAATCCGTTAGTAAAACTCATAGATTTCGAGAACTGGGATAACAACCAGTTTGTAGCCATTAACCAGTTTAGAGTAGTCACACCTGGTGGTCCACGAGAAGGCATTATTCCAGACATCGTGTTATTTGTAAACGGTTTGCCAATTGCGGTAGTTGAGTGTAAAGAAGTAGATGTGGCAGATCCTATTTCTAGTGCGGTAGACCAAATTATGCGTTATGCCAATACCAGAGAAGATGAATTTGGTACCAAAGAAGGCGAAGAACGTTTGTTTTATTACAACCTCTTTAGCATTGCCACCCATGGTGAAGAAGCGCGAGTGGGTTCTATTACAGGAGATTTTGAGTATTATCTAAACTGGAAAGACATCTTTCCTGAAAATTATAAAGACATAGATATAACTAACTATGTTCAGGAAGAAAGCGAGCGTTATAAAAGTAATGGTTTACAAAACGATCCTCGTGTACGTCAAGAGGTCATGATCAAAGGAATTCTCAATAAAGAAATCCTCTTAGATATTTTACAGCATTTCACACTCTTTATGGAAATTAAAGAAGGTGTTGAGGTTAAAATCGTATGTCGTTACCAACAGTACAGAGCAGTAGGTAAAATTTTAGACCGCATGCGCACACAAACCACAGGACAAACACGTTCTGGTGTAGTATGGCATACCCAAGGTTCTGGTAAGTCCTTAACCATGGTGTTTTTTGTGCGTAAGTTACGCTCGCAACCTGATCTAAAAGATTACAAGGTCATTATGATGGTAGATCGTAAAGATTTACAAAAACAACTATCGGCTACTGCACGTTTAACCAATGAGTTTAAAGAGGCTAATATAGTAAGTTCTCGTAAAGAGCTTAAACCGAAGTTAAGTGGTACAGCATCTAACTTAAATATGGTGATGGTGCACAAGTTTGTACAAGAAGAACTGCAACATTCTAAAGCATTGCAAAAAGCCTACGAAGAAAAAGGCGAAGTGCCAGAATTTAAACCTTTTGAGGTTGTAAACAAATCAGATAGAATAGTCATCCTTATTGACGAAGCACACCGTACTCAAGGTGGTGAAATGGGCGATAATTTATTTACAGCCTTTCCTAACGCAGCTAAAATTGCCTTTACGGGAACACCTTTATTGACCGATAGACATAAACAGAAAACACATGAGCGTTTTGGTGGTACAGGTGAGTTTATAGATACGTATAAAATTAGAGAAGCAGTTGATGATAGAGCCACTTTAGATATAAGATATATTGGTAAAACCACCAATGACAATATTAAATCTAAAGAAGCTTTTGATGCCGAGTTTGAAGATGTCTTTAAAAAACAATCTAAAGAGGAGAAAGAAGAGATTCAAAAACGTTATGGTACTATGCAAGCCTATTTGGAGAACAAAGACCGCTTGCGTAAAATAGCCAAAGATATTGTAAAACATTATGTCGCTGATATTTTACCTAACGGATTTAAGGCAATGGTAGTAGGTAGCTCTATACTGGCAGCTGCGCGTTATCAATACTATATTCAAGAATATATCAATGAATACATTGAGGAGGAAAAACAAAAAGCGAATCCAGATGTTGACCTTATTGAAAAATTAGAGTTTTTAAAATTAGGAACCATTGTTACCAAACAAGATAACAATGAGCTTGGTTTTATAAGTGCTGCAAGAAAGCAAGCCAAAGAACTCAAAGCAGTAGACAACTTTAAAAAGGATTTTGACTTCTCTAAAGATGAAGATGGTAATTATAATAAACCAGAAACAGGTGTCGCGTTTTTATGTGTTTGTGATAAATTACTAACAGGATTTGATGCACCTATTGCACAGGTCATGTATTTAGATAAGAATATTCGAGAACATGATTTATTACAAGCTATTGCACGAGTAAATAGAACTAAAAAAGATAAAAAGCATGGGCTTTTGGTAGATTATTACGGAGTGTCCAACCACTTAAAAGAGGCTTTAAATATTTGGGGAGCAGAAGATGAAGAGGATATCAAGGAATTATTAGAATACTTTAAGGATATTGATAAAGAAATACCAGTTTTAGAAGCTCGTTACAACAGAATGATTCAGTTATTTACAGATAAAGGTATTACCGACTTTAAAAAGTTTGCTGAACAGCGAATGATAGATAAAGAAGCAGAATTTCAATTAGCTGAAGATTGTATTGCTTTGGCAGAATCGGTGGCTTTTAGAGCGCAATTTGACACCTATCTAAAAGCATTTTTTGATAGTTTAGATTTACTTTTCAATTCTAAAGTAGCTAAAGATTATTACATTCCTGCAAAACGTTTTGGGTATTTATTGGTACGTATTAGAAACCGTTATAAAGACCCAAGTATGGATTTAAAATGGGCAAAACCTAAAGTTCGTAAAATGATTGATACTTATTTAGAAACTTTAGGTATTGATAGTAAAATTCCGCCAGTGAGTTTGTTATCTGATGATTTTACCAAAGAAGTCGATAAACTAGGTAATAATAGCAAAGCAAAAGCTTCGGAAATGGAGCACGCCATAAGAAGACATATCAAAGTCAATATGCAAAAAGACCCTGCTTTATACAAGCGTTTTTTAAGACGAATAGAAGAGTTGCTAGAACGTTATGTAGATAATTGGGAAATGATTGTACTAGAATTCTATAAAGTCCGTGAAGATATGGATAAAGGTAGGAAAGATGAAGCTAGGGAGTCAGGTCTAACCCAGCAAGAGCTGCCATTCTATGATTTCATCATCTTTACAACGTTAAAAGAAGAGGATTTATTGGGTGATGAAAAAGAAGAACTAAAGGCGTTAGTAAAAAAACTAGTGGTTTTACTTCAAGATGCCATCAACAAACCTAATTTCTGGAAAGGACGTCCTTCTGAAATACGAAAATTACAAGGGATAATTGAAGATGAAATATCTTTTGTTTCGATTGAAAAAGTTGCCAATCAATACGCTAAATTAAGTGTAGAAATTATGAATTTGGCAAAACGTAGAAATGATGAATTATTAGGCTAATGCAAGTATCTGGAGTAGACATAAAAATCTTCAAAAGCAAGCGAAAAACCGTTAGTATTTATGTAGAACGTGACGGTTCTGTATCAGCTCGTGTGCCCGAAACAATAACAGAGCTGGAAATACAAGAGTTGTTAAAAGCCAAAGAATATCAAATTTTCAAACACCTTGCTGAATGGGAACAACTGAATGAAAATGCAGTGGAAAGAGAATATGTAAGTGGCCAATCGTTTTTATATTTAGGAAGAAACTACCGTTTAAAATTTGACGAGGTAGAAGCTGGTAAAGTAAATTTCAGAAAAAACACATTTTTTTTGAATCCAATTGATAAGGATAAAGCTAAAGACTTATTTATTAAGTTTTATAAAGAAAAGCTGAATCAAAAATTGCCAGAAATAATTATCCGTTATCAAGAACAATTAGGCGTACAACCTAACCAAATTAAAGTTATGGAATTACAAAATCGATGGGCATCTTGCACACCTAATGGCAATGTAAACTTTCATTGGAAATGTGCCATGGCACCAATTGATGTTTTGCATTATATAGTTGTACATGAACTGGCACATTTAATTCATAATAATCAC
>JAUIJW010000218.1 GCA_030431085.1 Bacteroidia bacterium | reverse complement strand
TAGATGAAATTAATATGAAGTATACCGTAAGAACAGATGATACTTCTCACTCGGTATATCAAGCTGATTTTATTGAAAACACCACTATTAAAGAGAGTGCCGAAAATGACAGTAAAGGTTTTTATATTCAATACGATGAATGGCAGTACACCAAAAGACAATACAAAGAGAAGTTTTGTAAAGTATACCCTAAAACCATTTTAAAAACAAATGCAGAATATTTAAATAATACCTTATCTGATAACCAATGCACCTTAAATGGTTTACGAAAAATGCTAACGTCTGTCAATAATAAATACAAGCAAGTTTATAGGCAATCTCAAGGAGAAGAATTAGATATAGATGCCATAACAGATTTGTTCATTGATATTCATACGGGTCATACCCCATCAGAAAACATTTATTTTTCTAAACGTAAAAAAGAAAAAGACCTATCGATACTATTACTATTAGACACCAGTTTGTCTAGTGATGGCTACGCTGCGGGTAATCGTGTGATAGATGTAGAAAAGCAAGTATCAATTCTATTTGGAGAAATTTTAAACGAATTTCAAATTGATTTCGCCATAGATAGCTTTTACTCAAAAACCAGAAATCATAGTAGTTATATTACTGCTAAAGGTTTTGATGATTCTTGGCAAAAATCAAAATTGCGTATTGGTGCCTTAGAACCCAATGGATATACTAGAATTGGTGCAGCTATAAGGCATGCCGGTGCTTTAATTGAACAACGTCCTAGTAAAAATAAATGGATTATTCTACTTTCGGATGGCAAGCCCAATGATTATGATAAATATGAAGGTAAATATGGTATTCAAGATGTTAAACAGGCCATTCACGAGCTCAATCAAAAACATATTAATTCTTATGCCCTAGCTATTGAAGCCCAGGCTAAATATTATTTACCTCAAATGTTTGGACAAAATCATTATCAAATTTTATCCAATCCAAACGATTTACTAAAATCGTTAGTTAAACTTTACGAAAAAATAAAATTCCAAAAATAACATCCCACATGCAAACCAAGCATCAAAGCATCTCTAACCCACCTGGTGGCTTACTCATCTGGATTGTAATCTTTCTAGAGTTGATAACCTTCGGTTTGGCTCTCGTTGCTTTAGTCTATTATGGCCGATTGAATCCAATCGAGTTCCAAGAATCTAGGGCGGTACTCAATACCAATTATGGCGCCATTAATACAATATTCTTACTCTTAAGTGGCTATTTTATGGCTCTTTCGGTTAAGCAATTTCAACTAAAAAGTATCAATATTTCAAAGCAATATTTATTGCTCACCATGGTTTTTGGCCTTTTTTTTCTTGCATTAAAGGCGGTTGAATATAGTTCGAAAATTAATCAAGGTTATGACTTAGACTATAATACCTTTTTTAATTTTTATTGGCTTTTAACCGGTTTTCACGTTATTCATGTAATTGTTGGTCTAATCATTCTGGCTTATTTTTATATGCAATTGTGTATAAACAAGAATAACGTTATGACTGAAGATTACGAAGCAGGTGCTGCATTCTGGCATATGTGCGATTTAATATGGCTATTACTTTTTCCTATTGTTTATCTTATATTTTAAACATGAATCGATCTTATCATATTACCATTTTACTTTTACTAGGACTTACATTTCTAACAGCTCTTCTATCAGAAAATTTTACCCATCAAAAATATTTGGTTTTTACCATCATACTCATTTCAGTTTTTAAATTTTTAGCAGTAGCTTTTCAATTTATGGAAATGAAACATGCCCATAAAATGTGGAAAACACTCATCATTGGCTTTCTTACTCTCTTTATTGGAGGTATTGGATTAGCTCTTTAATCCGTTCACTTTTTGAACAAAAATATTATCGGCAAACTGTTTAGAAACATTTTCAACCTTATTATCAAAAGCAATGAGCATAGAATCGTCAAATTCTCTAATTTCTTTAATTAAAATTTCACTACTTAAAGCTAAGCCAATTTGTGTAACATACTTCAAAAAGGCGACAGAACTATCTTTAACAGACACTAATTTACAGCTATCCCCTATATTCAGGGAAGAAAGTAACTCTTTAGATTCTGGCATAAAATCACCCTGAGCATTTGGTATAATGTCTCCATGTGGATCTCTTTTAGGATAGCCTAAGAAATGATCGAGTTCTCTAATTAACTTTTTAGATTGCACATGTTCAAGCTGATGAGCAACGTCATGCACTTCATCCCAACTAAAATTTAAATGTTCACACAAAAAAGTCTCCCATAAACGATGTTTCCGCACTAAGTAAATAGCCAAATCTTCACCATGTGGTGTTAATTCTAATTTGCTATATTTTTCGTAATGTACTAACGATTTTGCTTTCATTTTTTTTAGCATACTGCTTACAGAAGCCGGTGAAAGGCCTAAATACTCTGCCAATTCATTTGTACCTACCTTACTGGTATTGTTTAAACTAGCTATTGAAAATATAGCTTTAAGATAATCTTCTATATTTTTTGTAAGATCCATATAAAATATTTTGTTAGACTAGTCTAACTTTTATAGTTTTGCATTGTTAAAATTAATAAACTAACCATGAAAATAAAATTTTATTTTCTTTTTGTCCTATTATCGCATAACCTTTTTGCTCAGGATGCTAAAATTAGTGGCACAGTAAATAGTGAAGAAGGCCTATTACCTTTTGCAAATGTGGTAATCAATGGTACCAATATTGGTACAACAACTGATGGTGATGGATATTTTGAAATTGATAGGCTAGCTCCTGGCACTTACCATTTAACCGCTTCATTTGTAGGGTATATTGCTCAGAAACAAAAAATTGTGATTACCGGTGAACACGAATATCATTTGAATTTTAACCTTACCCTCTCTTCTACTTTAGATGAAATTGTAGTAACTGGCACCATGAAACCTACTTTTGTTTCGGCATCTCCCATTAAAATTGATGTAGTGACCTCTACCCAATTAGAAACCTATTTACCCACAGCTTCATCTTCAATAGTAGAAAGTATTCAACTGGTTAATGGTGTTCAAGAGGTTATTTCTTGCGGTGTTTGTTTTACTAATAACATTAGTATTAACGGCTTACCTGGCGCTTATACCGCCATTCTTATGGATGGTACACCAATGTATGGTAATCTGGCATCGGTATATGGGCTAAATGGTATTCCAAATATGATCATCGATCGTTTTGAAGTCATTAAAGGGCCCAGTAGTACTTTATACGGTTCTGAAGCTGTTGCTGGCGTAATTAACATTATCACTAAAGATCCAGACCAACAGCCCACACTCTCGGCCGATGTAATGACAACCTCCTACAAAGAAGTATTTGGCAATCTTGCTTATGCCACAAAACTTGGTAAATCAAAAGGTTTTTTTGGCATAAACTATGCTTATGTTAACGATTTCGAAGATCATAATGATGATGGATTTGGTGATGCCCTTAGTGTGGATAAATTTTCTTTTTTTTCTAAGGTCGAATATTCTATGATATAACTAATATCTATATGTTAGTTTTAAATATATAAATAAATTAGCATTTCTATTTTTGTATTATTTATTTTCTGTTAATTAAGTTAATTCTATTGATATAATTCTAATG
>JAUIJW010000217.1 GCA_030431085.1 Bacteroidia bacterium | reverse complement strand
GCTTAAGAATATAAAAAGTTAACATATAATTGTGGAAATGATTGATAATAAGGGAGATGTAGTGGCTGATTTCTATTCGGAGTATGAACAAGAATACAGGTTCGAAAACATACCGCCCTCTAGTTATATGATTAGAATTATTTACGACAGTAACAAAAATAAAAAATGGGATACAGGTCATTACCTCACTAAACAACAGCCAGAAGAAGTGTATTACTTTTCTAATGTAATCGATGCAAAACCGAACTGGGAAATTACAGAAACTCTGATTATTAAAAATCAATAAACCTTGTTGTAATTCTTTACAATACTTCACTTTAAGTTAGTATCTTTGTTGTTTAGAATGATTATAAGTAAAAAAGTACATGAGTTATAAAAAACAAGATATATACGCTGCGCTAGAAAAAATTACTGCTCCTGGAGAAGGTAAAAGCCTAATGGAAAGTGGTGCAGTAACAAATATTGTAATCTTTGATAAAGAGGTTATTGTAGATGTAATAAGTCAAAACCCTACATTACAAGCAAAGAAAAAGCTGGAGGTTGAGATAATGAAAATTATTCATCAAGAGGTCGATCAAAAGATAGATGTAAAAGTTAATATAAAGATTGAAGCTCCGGAAAAAAAAGCGGTGAATAGAATTAGGGGTAAAGAAATACCTGGTATTCAAAATATTATTGCTGTAGCCTCTGGTAAAGGAGGCGTAGGTAAATCTACGGTAACAGCAAATCTAGCGGTATCTTTGGCTAAAATGGGCTTTAAGGTTGGGGTATTAGATGCAGATGTTTATGGGCCTTCAATGCCTATTATGTTTGATGTGGTAAACGAAAAGCCTTTGGCTGTTAATGTTGAGGGTAAATCTAAGATGAAGCCTATAGAAAATTATGGTGTCAAGTTATTGTCATTAGGCTTTTTTACCGATCCTAATCAAGCTGTGATTTGGAGAGGCGCAATGGCCTCTAAGGCCCTAAACCAAATGATATTTGATGCAGACTGGGGGCAATTAGATTTTCTATTGGTAGATCTACCTCCAGGTACGGGTGATATCCATTTGTCAATTGTACAAGCCATTCCGGTAACTGGAGCGGTAATTGTAAGTACACCTCAAAATATTGCATTAGCAGATGCAAAAAGAGGGGTGGCTATGTTTAATCAAGAAAGTATAAATGTACCAGTATTAGGTATTGTAGAGAATATGAGTTATTTTACACCGGAAGAATTACCTGATAATAAATATTTTATCTTTGGAAAGGACGGTGCTAAAAACTTAGCAGAAGATTTAGATACAACCTTGTTAGGTGAAATACCTTTGGTGCAAAGTATTAGAGAGTCTGGTGATGTTGGTCGTCCAGTAGCATTACAAGAGAGCACAAGTTTACAACAGGCATTTTTTGAAGCTACTCAAAATATGCTAAGTCAATTGGTGAAAAGAAATAATGATTTACCACCAACAGAAATAGTAAGAATAACCACCATGTCTGGATGTTCAGCAAAATAAAGAAATTAGAGTATGGATCAAGTTGAATTGTACAGTAAAGTAGAAAAAGCTCTAGAAGAAATAAGACCTTATTTAATTACAGATGGAGGTAATATTTCTCTTGTGAATATAGAAAATGATGTAGTTAAAGTGCAGCTAGAAGGAGCGTGTATTGGCTGTTCTGTAAATCAATTAACTTTAAAAAATGGGGTAGAGGCCACAATTAAAAAGTACGTACCCCAAATTAAAGAGGTTATTGAAGTTAAATAACAGTAGCCTATATATTAATAAAATATTATCATTATATTTGTTTTAATATTAAAAACAAATGTAAAATGCCTTTCTATTTTGAGGAATTGTTAATTCTTTTAAAGTACTACATCAAAAGAAATCCAGAGTGATTGTACTTTCTTTGAGTTGTAAATAAAAAATTAATAATTATAAAATAGATAGATATGCCAAGGTATCATCAATTGGGTTCTATTCCACCCAAAAGACACACTATATTTAAATCCGATCAAGGAGAGTATTATTATGAAGAGCTATTCGGCACCATTGGTTTTGACGGAATGTCTTCATTACTCTATCATACACAGCGTCCTACTCAAGTTAAAAAAGTATTAGAATCGTATGATGTTGCGCCTAAAATTGCTGTAGATAAAAATATGAAATCATTAAATCTTAAGGGATTTGATGTAAAAAAAGCTAAAGATTACTTAGACAGTAGAACGCCGCTATTGGTTAATTCAGATTGTCAGATTAGTTTGGCGGCACCCACAGATAGTTTAAGAGATTATTTTTATAGGAACACAGATTCTGATGAGGTTGTTTTTATTCATAAGGGTACCGGGAAATTAAGAACGTTTTTAGGCAATATAGATTTTAAGTATGGAGATTATCTCGTTATTCCGAGAGGAATGATTTATCAAATTGATTTCGACACTACAGATAATCGCTTGTTTATAGTAGAATCTAAATCCCCAATTTACACGCCAAAAAGATATAGAAATTGGTTTGGTCAACATTTAGAGCATGCGCCCTTTTGCGAGAGGGATATGCATGGCCCATACGAATTGGAAACTTATAACGAAGCTGGAGATTTTCTTATAAAAGTTAAAAAGCAAGATGTAATGCATCAATATATTTATGCATATCATCCATTTAGTGTAGTGGGGTGGGATGGTTATAATTTCCCCTATAAGTTGTCTATTCATGATTTTGAGCCAATTACAGGTCGTGTTCATCAACCACCACCTGTGCATCAAACGTTTGAAGCGGCAGGTTTTGTGATTTGTTCTTTTGTGCCAAGACTTTATGATTATCACCCCAAAGCCATTCCAGCACCCTATAACCATAGTAATATAGACTCTGATGAAGTTCTGTATTATGTTGATGGCGATTTTATGAGTAGAAATAATATAGATAAAGGGCAAATTACCCTTCATCCAGCAGGTATTCCGCATGGGCCTCATCCTGGAGCTATGGAAAGAAGTATTGGGCAAACAGAAACTGAAGAATTAGCTGTTATGGTTGATACTTTTAAACCTTTAAAGGTTACAGAGTATGCGTTAAAAATATCTAATGACGATTATTATAAAAGCTGGACAGCATAAATGTAAGTAGTAAAAACCTAAAGATTATGACTAAAAAAGATATCTCAAACGTTGAATACGGTTTAGAAAAAATATTTAAAGGTGCCCAAGATTTTTTACCATTATTGGGTACAGATTATGTAGAGTTTTATGTAGGCAATGCAAAGCAAGCCGCTCACTTTTATAAATCGGCATTTGGTTTCCAATCTTATGCTTATAAAGGGTTAGAAACTGGTAGTAGTGAAGAAGTTTCGTATGTACTAAAACAAGACAAGATTAAATTGGTGCTTACAACACCTTTAACCTCAAAATCAAAGATCAACAATCACATCGTGGCACACGGCGATGGTGTTAAAGTGATAGCACTTTGGGTAGATGATGCGAGTAAGGCTTGGCAAGAAACAACCTCAAGAGGTGCAAAATCTTATCAAGAACCGAGAGAAGAAAAAGACGAATATGGTAAAGTGGTAAGATCTGGTATTTATACATATGGAGAAACTGTACACATGTTTGTAGAGAGAAAAGATTACGAAGGCATCT
>JAUIJW010000216.1 GCA_030431085.1 Bacteroidia bacterium | reverse complement strand
AAGACTTTTTACCAAACATCTATCAAAAATTAGAAGGCTTTGATAGAGATGAACTGATTAAAAGGTTTGTATCATTAGAGTTTAATCGTTTTTTAGCCTATTACGAAAATGCCATAGACTTGAATAGTACTGAGGAAAAAGGGAAAAGAGGTACTGCTGAAGGGTTTACTCGATTTTTCATCAATATAGGCAAAACGGATAAGTTAAATCCAGCGAACCTTATAGGCTTGATTAATGAACATTTAAGAAAACGAGATGTAGAAATTGGTCAAATTGATATTTTAAAGAACTTTTCCTTTTTTGAAATAGATTCTAATTACACCGATAAAATCTTAAAAGAATTTAAAAATAGTGTTTTTAACGGTAGAGATATCATTGTAGAAGTAACCACCAAACCTAAAACGGGAAGAGGGAGAAAATCACGGTCTAAATCAAAATCTACTTATTCTGGTAAAAAACCATTTAAAGAAAAGTCTTTCTCAGGTTCTAAAGGTTCTGGAAGAAGGAAACAGCGTAGAAAAAGATAAAAATTATTAAATTTATTTATGAAGGAGCGTTTTCGCTCCTTTTTTTATACATTATTTTTAAAACTACATGTTCCAAATATCCCATGATTTTTCAGCTTGAAATTCTAACATCTTATACCCATTGCTGTACTGAGCTCCTACTGCCTTGCCTTTAGATAAAAATGTTGTTAAGGTAGGGTTGTATATCAAGTCGAATAGAATATGATTATTATTTAAAAATTCATACGGTAAATCTGGACATTCTTCAATATTTGGATGTGTTCCTAAAGGGGTACAATTGACAATTAAAGCATGGTTTTCTATTAGGCTTTTATCAATATCCGAATAAGCTAAGGTTTGTGCATTTTTACTACTTCTTGACACAAAATAGAATTCAATATTCAATTTATGCAGTACAAATGCTACAGCCTTAGATGCTCCTCCAGTACCTAAAATTAATGCTCTTTTTACCGTTTGATTTAACATGGGCCTTAGAGCTTGCTCAAATCCATAAACATCTGTGTTATACCCCACTAATTTACCACTTGGTTTAATACTTATCGTATTTACAGCGCCTATTTGTTGCGCCTCTGAGTCTAATTGATCTAAAAATGGTATAACCGCTTCTTTATATGGAATGGTTACATTAAGACCTTTTAAAATAGGTCTGTTAGCCGAAATAGTTTCTCTAAATACGTCAATAGACTCTAAATCGAAATTAACATATTTACAATCTATTAATTGAAGTGCTTCAAATTTATTCTGAAAGTAGTTTCTTGAAAATGAATACTCTATATCTCTACCTACTAAACCAAATAGCTGTTTAAGTTCCATTATTAATTAGATTGATAATGTTCGATGGCCAATCTTACACTTTTATATTTCATTAAAAGCTCTTTGGCTTGTACTTCATCGATTTCGAGGGCATTGGCTATCATACTTGTACCTCTATTGATTAATTTTTTATTGGTTAGCTGCATATCCACCATCTTGTTCCCTTTCACTCTACCTAGCTTAACCATTAGGGAGGTAGAAATCATGTTTAAGACAAGCTTTTGAGCGGTACCAGATTTCATCCTTGTACTTCCTGTAACAAATTCAGAACCCACCTCTACCTCAATTGGGTATTGTGCCACCTTTGCAACTTCGGTTTCCTTATTACAGGTAATACAACCTGTTACTATGCCTAATTCATTGGCTTTTTCTAATCCGCCAACAACGTAGGGCGTACTACCAGATGCCGCTATACCAACTAGTACATCATTTTTATTGATATTATATTCTTTTAAATCTAACCACGACTGTTCTTTGTGATCTTCAGCATTTTCTACAGCCTTTCTAAGGGCAATATCACCTCCTGCAATTAATCCAATAACCCAATCATCGGGCACACCATAAGTTGGCGGACATTCTGAAGCATCTAATACCCCAAGCCTACCACTTGTACCTGCACCTATATAAAAAAGTCTGCCTCCCAATTCGAATTTTTCAACAATTCTTTCAATTAATCCTTCGATCTGAGGAATGCATTTCTCAACAGCTAGAGGTACTTTTTTATCTTCATTATTCATATTCACCAATAATTGGTGAATACTCATTTTCTCTAAGTTATCGTAATATGATGGTTGCTCTGTTGCCGGTTTATTTGACATATTGTTTATTGTTTCTTAAAAGTACTAATCCAATAAGGGTAAAAATAGCATTTACAGCAATACTGATAAATCCAAAGTCAAAATTAGAATTATTTTTAGAAAATACACTTAATCCATAAGTTAATAATGGAGATGCCACACAGACTAAGGGTATCCACTTATCTTTAATCCCAATTTTAGTAAACATCCCGAAAAGATATAGCCCCAATAATGGACCATAAGTATATCCGGCTACTTTAAAAATCAATGATATTACATCTCCTCTACTACTCGAAAATACCATAATTATAATAAATACCAGTACAGAAAATCCTAATAACACCCTATTTTTAATGGTTTGCTTTTCTTTACTGCTTTTAGCCGAAATGTCTAAAAAATCATAGGTAAATGATGTTGTTAATGCTGTTAATGCAGAATCTACACTAGAAAATGAGGCTGCAATGATGCCTAATAAAAAGCTAACACCAGCGACAATACCTAAATAATTAATAGCTAAATTGGGAAAGAGTGTATCTGTATCTAAAAATTTTCCACTAGCATCTTGAGCTAAAGTAATACCTTGGCTTTCTGCATACATATAGAGCATAATGCCTAATCCTAAAAACAAGAATTGTGTAATGGCTAAAATGAGACTGAACACTAAGGTGTTTTTTTGGGCATCCCATTGATTCTTACATGTTAATGTTTTTTGCATCATATTTTGATCGAGTCCCATCATGGCTATCGCAATTAAAATACCTGAAATAAATTGCTTATAGAAATTATTACCACTTTTAGCCTCCCAATTAAAGATATCGAAATATTTATGATGGGTGATCTGCTTTACAGATTCTACCAAAGTCATGTCCAAAGCATTGATAATGGCATATATTGTCATAACTGCTCCTAAAATTAAGAAAGTAGTTTGTAAAGTATCTGTCCAAACAATCGTTTTTATTCCAGACTTGTTAGTATATAACCATACTAATGCTAAAATTATTATTACAGTTAAAAAGAACGGAATACCTATTTTATCAAAAAAAGCAAATTGTAATATTTTAGCTGCTAATAATAATCTTAATGCTGCCCCAAAAGATTGGGATACCAAAAAAAATAACGACCCTGTTTTATAGGTTTTAATACCAAACCTATCATTAAGGTACCCGTAAATTGACACCAATTTAAGTCTGTAGTATAAAGGAATAAGAACAAAAGTTATAAATAAATACCCAACTACATTGCCCAATATAAATTGAAAAAAGTAGAAGTTATTGTTAGACACCATCCCTGGAACAGAGACAAAGGTAACTCCAGACAGTGCTGCACCTACCATTCCGAAAGCGACCAAAAACCATGGGGATTGACGGTCTCCTGTAAAAAAAGATTCATCACTTCGGTTTCTTGACGTTAAATATGAAATCAACATAATTAACGCAAAGTATAATGCAATTACCGCAAAGATTAGAAAGGTGCTCA
>JAUIJW010000215.1 GCA_030431085.1 Bacteroidia bacterium | reverse complement strand
AATAAAAAAAGACTCGAATGCAAAACAAAGGACTTATTAGAATCTTTGCGATCATATTTGGTATTGTTTGTTTGTACCAGTTATCATTCACATGGTTTGCAAAAAATGTAGAGAAAGATGCAGTTACTTATGCTACATCGAATGCGTCTAATAATGATGCGAAGGAAATTTCTAAATTAGAGAAGCAGTATTTAGACTCTGTAGCCAATACACCAGTTATAAATCTGGGTATTACAGAATTTACTTACAATGAAGTTAAAGAAAAAGAAATTAATCTTGGTCTTGACTTAAAAGGTGGTATTAATGCCACTCTAGAAGTATCTGTTAAAGATATTTTGGTAGGCTTATCTAATCAATCAAAAAATCCGGTTTTCAACAATGCGTTGGCTGCCGCTACTACAGCTCAAAAGAATAGCGACAAAGATTATTTAGATCTTTTTTACGATGCCTTTGAACAAGAGAGTAAAGGTACTGTTAAGCTTAGCGATCCTAGTATTTTTGGTAATAAATCGTTGAAAGACAAGATCAATTTCAAAATGTCTGATGATGAAGTAAAACCTATACTTAAAGAAGAAGTTAAAGGTTCTATCAATACAGCATTCGAGGTTTTAAGAAGCAGAATTGACCGTTTTGGTGTTACGCAACCTAACATCCAACGAATTGGTGAGTCTGGTAGAATTCTTATTGAATTACCAGGGGCTAAAGATATTGATCGTGTCAAAAAATTATTACAAAGCACTGCAGAATTACAATTTTGGGAAGTTTATACCAATCAAGATATTGCTCAGTTTTTTGTTGACGCCAATAACAAATTAGCAGAAATAATTAAACCTGCAGAAGAAGCCTCAGCTACAAAAGACTCAACTTCAACGAATGAGGATGAAATTGATGACTTATTAGGCGAAGTAAAAGATTCTATAGATTTAGAAACTTCTAATCCTTTATTTAGTAAGCTAATCCCACGTTTTCCACAGGCAGCTAATGATATCACTCCTATGGTAGCAACAGCTAATGTTAACGATACAGCTGCTATCAATAATTATTTAGCCATGAAAGAAGTAAGAAGTTTACTTCCTAATGAGTTAAAATATGCCAAATTTGCATGGGATGTTAAACCTATAAATGATTCTGATTTTATCACATTGTATGTTTTAAAATCTAATAGAGATGATGAAGCTCCTATTCAAGGCGATGTTATTTCAGACGCTGCTCAGGTTTTTGATCAACTAGGAGCAAATCCAGAAGTTAGTATGACCATGAACTCAAAAGGCACCAAGCTTTGGAGTAAAATGACCAGCGAAAACGTTGGCAAATTTGTGGCAGTTGTTCTTGACGATTATGTGTATTCAGCTCCAAGAGTAAATGATGCCATTACCAATGGAAGAACTTCAATCTCAGGCCAATTTACCATAGATGAAGCGCAAGATTTAGCCAATGCCTTAAAATCTGGTAAACTTCCTGCGGCTGCAAGAATTATTCAATCAGATGTTGTTGGACCATCTTTAGGTCTAGAAGCTATTAAAAGTGGTACCAACTCTTTTATTATTGCTTTGATACTTGTGTTAATTTGGATGATTTTCTATTACGGTAAAGCTGGTATTTTTTCAGATGTAGCTTTAGCCTCTAACATCTTATTTATTTTTGGTGTTTTAGCAGCCTTTGGTGCGGTATTAACCTTACCTGGAATTGCAGGTATTGTATTAACCATAGGTATGGCTGTAGATGCTAACGTACTTATTTATGAAAGAATTAAAGAAGAATTAAACAGAGGCAAGAAATTAAAAGAAGCCATTAATGATGGTTTTAGCGGTGCACTCTCTTCAATTCTAGATGCTAATATTACTACCTTACTAACAGGTATTATTTTATATGTTTTTGGTACTGGTCCGGTTAAAGGGTTCGCTACTACATTGATGATTGGTATTGTAACTTCATTGTTCTGTGCCATTTTTATCACCAGATTATTAATCGAGTGGTATGTTAATAATGGTAAACAATTAACATTCAATACTAATATTACCAAAAACTGGTTTAGAGACATCCGTATAGAGTTTCTTCAAAAAAGAAAAATTGCCTTTATCATTTCTGGAATAATTTTAGTTATTGGTATTGGTTCATTATTGACTAACGGACTTAATTACGGTGTTGATTTTAAAGGAGGGAGAACCTATACTGTTCGTTTTGAAAATGCAGTTAATGCTCCAGAAGTAGCAAGTAGTTTAAAAGAGGTGTTTGAAAGCTCTCCTGAAGTTAAAACTTTTGGTACAGCCAATCAACTTAAAATAACCACTAAGTATAAAATTGATGACAATGAAGTAACGGTTGACGACGAAGTACAAAACTTACTATATAAAGGTCTTCAAAACTATCTCCCTAACGGTTTAAGTTATGATGATTTTATTTTAAAAGGTGAAGATTCTGGTCATAAGTTAGGTATTATGGGCTACATGAAAGTAGGACCAACCATTGCAGATGATATTAAACAAGCCGCTATCTGGGCCATTTTAGGGTCACTGATTGTAGTGTTTCTATATATCTTATTTAGATTTAGAAAATGGCAATATAGTTTAGGAGCCGTAGCAGCGGTTTTTCACGATGTGCTTATTGTATTATCTATATTTTCAATTTTCTATAAAATTTTACCATTTGATATGGAAATAGGTCAATCATTTATTGCAGCTATTCTTACTGTTGTAGGATACTCACTTAATGATACCGTGGTAATTTTTGACAGAATTAGAGAATTTACCGCTAAACACACTTCTTGGAAATTCGACCGCGTGGTTAATGCTGCGTTAAGTAGTACGTTAGGTAGAACAGTTAATACATCATTAACAACTTTAATAGTACTCTTGGCTATTTTTATCTTTGGTGGAGATTCTATTAAAGGATTTATGTTTGCCTTGATTGTTGGGGTTATTGTGGGTACTTACTCATCATTGTTTATTGCCTCTCCAATTATGTACGACACAACTAAAAATTCAATGAAAAAAAGTTAGTTTATTTTTAAATAAACACTCAATACATTTATTAAAAACCTTTTAAGCAAATTGCTTAAAAGGTTTTTAGTTTTTACGTACTTTTGCACTTTCGTTTTTGCAAAAAACACGAAATAAACTATGGATACAATTCAATTACACGATCGTAAATTTACCCCCTTTATAGATAGAGCACGTATAGAAAAATATGTGTCGTACTTAGCTAAAACTATTGCCACAGATCTTGGCAAAAATGAACAACCTATATTTATAGGTATTTTAAACGGCTCATTTATCTTTGCAGCAGATTTTGTTAGACAATATCCCTATGATTGCCATATCTCATTCGTAAAGTTAGCATCATATGAGGGCACAAATTCTACCGGAACGATTAAACAACTTGTTGGTTTAAATGAAGATCTCGAAGGTAAAACTGTTGTCATTTTAGAAGATATTATTGATTCTGGTAACACATTAAGTGAAATTTATCGAATCTTTCAAAATAAAAAGGTAAAAAGCTTAAAAATTGCCACCCTATTTTTCAAACCAGATGTATTCACAAAAGCCTTGCCAATAGATTATATTGGCAAATCAATAGAAGATAAGTTTATTGTAGGCTATGGTCTAGACTACGACGGATTAGGTAGAAATTTACCAG
>JAUIJW010000214.1 GCA_030431085.1 Bacteroidia bacterium | reverse complement strand
TATTGTTTGCCGTATCTACGATGATTTCTTGGTCTTACTACGGCCTTCAATCTTGGAAATTTTTGTTCGGAAGAGGCAAAGTTGCCGATTTAACCTATAAAGTTATATTTTTGATGTTTGTAGTGATTGGTGCTGCAGCCAGTATGAAATCTATCTGGGATTTCTCTGACGCCATGATATTTGCCATGGTATTCCCTAATATGATTGGTCTATTTTTCTTATTCCCTGTAGTGAAAAAAGAATTAAAACGATACCTAAAAGCCATTCGAGCCTAAAGCAATTATATGAAAATATTTAAATCCCATTTCTGGTATAATCAACGCCAAAGAAATGGGATTTTATTTTTATTAATTATCATCGTCATACTACAATTGGTGTATTATTTCGTTACACCTCAATTTAAACCATTAGAGTCAAATAGCGACCTTGACACCTATCAAAAAAAGTTAGATTCCTTAAAATCGCTCAAAAGCAATATTATCAAAGATAGCATCTACCCTTTTAACCCTAATTATATTACAGACTACAAAGGTTATATCTTGGGGTTAAGTCCCGATGAAATAGATCGTATTTTTGATTACCGTAAAAATGGGAAATTCATCAATACATTATCTGATTTCCAACAAATTACCAAAATTAACGATAGTGTATTAAACCACTTAAAACCTTATTTAAAATTCCCAGAATGGATCAATTCTAAAACCGTCAATCAGTCAAAAAACATCAGACATAATTCCTATCAATTCAGCACTAACGACCTCAACCGAGCAACAGTCAACGATTTTAAACAAATAAAAGGTGTAGGTGATCAATTATCTCAAAGAATTGTTTCCTACAGACAACTCATCAATGGCTTCTATTTTCCAGACCAACTTTATGAAGTCTATTACCTCGATAGTCTTACTGCTAATGAAATTTTACGGCACTTTAAAATCATCGAACCTCCGGCGATTGAAAAAATAAATATCAATGATGCCAGTTTTAAACAGATTTTAAAAATACCTTATATTGATTATGAGCTCACTAAAAAGATTTTTAACTACAGAAAAGAAGTTATAAGTATAGATCACTTAGAAGAATTAAAAAAAATTGACTCTTTTCCTATAGATAAATATGACAGAATAGCCCTATATTTGACCTCAGAATAAAAATCAAAAAAATTAGACACGCAATTCTTCTTGCGTAACATTTTCATAGAAACTACGTATGGACTTTAGAACCACAGAGGAACAACAGTTAATGGTACAATCTATACAAGATTTTGCCAAACAACATATTACACCATATATGATGGATTGGGACGAAAACCAAACTTTCCCTAAAGAACTCTTTCATAAATTGGGTGATATGGGATACATGGGTATTCTTGTTCCTGAAAAATACGGTGGCTCTGGTCTTAATTATCACGATTACATTACCATTTTAAAAGAAATTTCTGCGGTAGATGGTTCTATTGGACTTTCTGTAGCAGCACACAATTCATTATGTACCAATCATATTTTAGAGTTTGGTAACGAAACTCAAAAACAAAAATGGCTACCAAAATTAGCTAGTGGTGAGTGGATAGGTGCTTGGGGTTTAACAGAACATAATACAGGAAGTGATGCAGGAGGCATGAGTACTACTGCTGTACAGGATGGTGATTACTACATTATTAACGGTGCTAAAAACTTTATTACTCATGGCATTAGTGGTAATATTGCCGTGGTAATTGTAAGAACTGGTGAAAAAGGAGATTCTAGAGGAATGACTGCTTTTGCAATTGAAAAAGGTACTGCTGGTTTTTCTTCTGGTAAAAAAGAAAACAAATTAGGCATGCGCGCGTCTGAAACTGCCGAATTGGTCTTTGATCAATGTAAAGTACATAAAGACAATATTCTAGGTGAAGTTGGCGAAGGTTTCGTACAAGCTTTAAAAGTACTAGACGGGGGTAGAATTTCTATCGGTGCATTAGCTTTAGGCATTGCTCAAGGAGCTTATGATGCGTCTTTGAAATACTCTAAAGAAAGGGTTCAGTTTGGTAAACCGATAAGTTCTTTTCAGGGTATCTCGTTTAAATTAGCCGATATGGCTACAGAAATTGAAGCTTCAGAATTACTACTTCACAAAGCAGCATTTCATAAAATTAACGGAGAAAGAATTACAAAAATAGGCGCTATGGCAAAAATGTACGCTTCAGAAGCTTGTGTAAAAATTGCCAACGAAGCTGTACAGATTCATGGTGGCTATGGCTATACTAAAGATTTTCCTGTTGAAAAGTTTTACCGTGACGCTAAACTTTGCACCATAGGTGAAGGGACAACAGAAATTCAAAAACTTGTAATTTCTAGAAGTATTTTAAACTAGTTGGCTATACTTTTTTTTAAACCTAACTCATTGGCTTTTTCTAACATATAGGCATAGGCTTGATCATAATCATTTTCAATTTGCCCATCTAAAATAGCATTTTTAATAGCTTCTTTAAGCATCCCTATCTCTCTACAGGGTTTTAAGTTAAAGGTTTCCATAATAATTTCACCGGTAACTGGGGGTTGAAAATTACGCACTTTATCTCGTGCTTCCACTTCTTTAATCTTTTGTCTTACCGTTTTAAAGTTATTCAGATAACGTTTTTCTCTTTCCTTATTACGGGTAGTAATATCCGCCTCACAATGAATCATTAAATCTTCAATACATTCACCAGCATCGAAAATCAGCCGCCTTACGGCAGAGTCTGTCACATTTTCTGCCAAGATTACTGGGCGAGAACTCATCATTACAATTTTCTGAACATATTTCATTTTATCATTGAGCGGCATTTTTAAACGGGTAAATATTTTTTTAACCATTTTAGAACCAATGTACTCATGCCCATGAAATGTCCATCCTATTTTTTTATCAAATTTTTTAGTCGGCGCCTTTCCTATATCATGAAGTAAAGCCGCCCAGCGCAGCCATAATTTATCTGTTTTTTGAGCAATATTATCTACAACTTGAAGGGTATGATAAAAATTATCTTTATGCTTTTGACCTTTGATTTGTTCTACTCCTTGCAAATCTGAGAGCTCTGGTAAAATGTAAGGTAATAATCCGGTTTCAAACAGTAATTTTAACCCTATAGAAGGTTTTTTACTTAATAAAATTTTATGCAATTCATCAACGATTCTCTCTTTAGAGATAATCTCAATGCGCTGCGCATTATCAGTTATCGCTTTGAGTGATTGAGGTTCTATTGTAAAATTTAACTGGCTAGCAAAACGAATCGCCCTCATCATTCTTAAGGGATCATCAGAATAAGTAATTGCTGGATCTAAAGGAGTACGTATAGTTTTATTTTCTAAATCTTTAACTCCGTTAAACGGATCTATCAAGGCACCAAAATCTTTATCATTCAAACTAATGGCCAAAGCATTTATGGTAAAATCTCTGCGATTCTGGTCATCTTCAAGGGTACCAGAACTTACTAAGGGGTTTCTACTCTCTTCGGTATAAGATTCTTTTCTGGCACCAACAAACTCTAATTCTATATCTTTAGTCTTAATCATGGCTGTTCCATAATTTTTAAAGACTTGTATTTTAGAACTGCCCCTTATTTTTTTGGCAACGCAACGTGCTAACTCAATACCACTACCGATAGCTACCACGTCGATATCTTTAGACT
>JAUIJW010000213.1 GCA_030431085.1 Bacteroidia bacterium | reverse complement strand
GTAATGAATGAGTATTTTACTAATGAAGCTAGAGTAATTACTTCATTTGCAGGAAAGGCTAAACCTTATGAAGCTAAACATGATGTATCTCCTATACCACTTAACGCTATTGATTTAAGTGGAGGTATTTTAACACAAAATTCAGGATTCTAACATTTCCTATATTTTAAATAATTAAAAAAATCATTAAAAAATTAATGCTCTTTTTTTTATCATCAATGATTACATTTACACCATAACAAATTGTCATGAAAAAATTGCTGAGCCTAATTTCTTTTGTAATTTTTATAATCTCTTGTGAAAAACCATCAGAGTCCACTCATAAATTATTTACGCCTCTATCCTCAAAGCAAACGGGTATAACTTTTTCTAATACACTTACAGAAAACGATTCCTTAAATTATTTTAGTTATGCCTATATCTACATGGGAGGCGGTGTGGCTAGTGGAGATATTAATAATGATGGTTTAATTGATTTGTTTTTTACTGGTAATATGGTACCCAATAAGCTTTACCTCAACAAAGGTAACCTACAATTTGAAGACATATCGCAATCGAGTGGCGTCGAAGGTGACCAAAGATGGTTTACAGGTGTTACTATGGCCGATATTAATGGCGATGGCTATCTGGATATTTACTGTGCTGTAGGCGGAAAATTCAGGCCAAAAAACAACTTACTCTATATCAATAATGGCGACAATACATTTACAGAAAAAGCAGAAGAATATGGTTTAGATGATGTTGGTAATAGTGTTCAGACCACATTTTTTGATTACGACCTTGATGGCGATTTAGATGTCTACATTGCCAATTACCCCCCTACCCGATTTAATGCTCCAAACAGTTACTACGGTTACAAAATGAGCCATACAAAAGATTTTGAAACCGATAAGTTATTCAGAAATGATGGTGAAATATTTACAAATGTTACAGATCAAGCTGGTTTGCGTTCGTTTGGCCTCTCATTAAGTGCTACCATCGGAGATTTAAACCATGATGGCTGGCCAGACATTTATGTCTCAAACGATTTTAGCACCCCAGATTATATGTTTATTAATAACCAAGATGGCTCCTTTACAGATCATCTTAAACAATCTACCAAACAAACTTCATTTTATGGTATGGGTGTAGATATTGCAGATTTTAACAACGATGCGCTTTTAGATATCATTCAAGTGGATATGATGGCCAAAGATAATCGAAGAGCTAAAGCCAATATGGCCAGCATGAACCCCAACCTTTTTTGGGGCACTGTAAATGCCGGTTTTCATTATCAATATATGCACAATCAATTACAAGTCAATAATGGTAATCTAGCCAAAGGAAAACCAGACTTTAGCAATATCTCTAAACTGGCAAATATATCTTCAACAGATTGGAGCTGGGGGCCACTTTTTGCAGATTTAGACAATGATGGCTGGAAAGATATTTTCATTTCAAATGGTACCAGAAGAGAAATTAATAATCGAGATTACTTCGCCAAAATTGCCAAAGATAGATACTCTAAAGATAGTTTATTGGCTAAAAGTTTAGCAATACCTTCAGAGAAGATAGACAACTTTGTATATCAAAATAATAAAGACTTAACATTTCGTAAGGTTAACCAAGATTGGGGCCTAGAATTTAAAGGCTTTTCTAATGGCTGTGTTTATGTAGATTTAGATAATGATGGTGATTTAGAAATTGTAACTAATAATATTGATGATGAAGCCTCAATTTTCGAAAATCATAGCGCTAACTTTAACAATCACTTTACCCTAAAATTTAAAGGCAGTGATAAAAACAAATATGGTTTAGGTACCAAAGCATATATTTTTACAGATAGTCTTCAACAATTTCAAGAGCTAACACTAACGAGAGGATTTCAATCCTCTGTGGCGCCTCAGCTTCATTTTGGACTAGGACAATTTGAAAAAATAGACTCGCTAATTGTGGTTTGGCCAGATGGTAAAATTCATAAGCAATATAATATCCATAAAAATCAAACTCAAACTTTACTCCATCAAGAAGCAACCAATCAGCCAGTAATTACAACAAAAAGTAGCGAAAAATTGTTTGAAAACGTTCAAGATAGCTTGCTATTTCCTAAACATAAGCACATTGAAAATTATTTCGATGATTTTAATCTACAGGTATTACTACCCCATAAATTGTCTCAACTAGGACCTGCCTTAGCTGTTGGTGATTTAAATGGTGATCAATTAGATGACATATTGATTGGAGGGGCTTCACAAAATGCGGCAACCCTATACTTTCAAACTAAGGATGGATTTAAAAAACAAAGAATAAAAGATTTTGCTCTAGATGGAGTGTATGAAGATATAGATGCCGTCATTTTAGATGTAGATAATGATGGTGATAATGATATTTACATGGTAAGTGGAGGTAATGAGTTTAGTAAAACTTCAGACATATTACAAGATCGGTTATACATCAATGAAGGTCAAGGTAGGTTTAAAAAATCCAATTCCGCATTACCTAGAATGATAACTTCTGGAGCTAAAGTGGTTCCCCACGATTTCGACAAAGATGGTGATTTAGATTTATTTATTGGAGGGCGACTAGTGCCTGGTGAATATCCATTACCTGCTCATAGTTATATTTTAGAAAATGTAAGTACTACAAATCATCCAAAATTTATAGACATTACAGAAAAAGTAGCACCTAAATTAATAGAAGCGGGCATGGTCACTCATGCAGATTGGGCCGATATAGACCAAGATGGATGGGATGATTTAATTATTGTTGGAGAGTGGATGCCTATAACCGTGTTTAGAAACAATAACGGCATTTTTCAAGATATCACAACCAAATTAGGCTTAGAACATACTACAGGATGGTGGTTTAGTATTAAACATGCCGATTTTGATCATGATGGGGATTTAGATTTTATTGTAGGCAACAATGGCTTAAACTATAAGTATAAAGCCAATGAAAAAGAAACCTTTGATATGTATATCAATGATTTCGACAAAAACCAATCTCATGACATAGTGTTAAGCTATTATAATGATGGTGAAAAATTTCCAGTGAGAGGCCGTGAATGTTCTTCGCAACAAATACCCGCCATTAAAAAGAAATTTAAAAATTATGAAACCTTTTCTAAAGCCACTTTAGAAGATATTTACACTGAAAAAGACCTGGAGAAATCTCAGCACTTTCAAGTTAAATCATTTGCCAGCATTTATTTAGAGAATGATAACGGTTCTTTTAAAATCAAAACACTTCCTAATCTAGCACAATTGTCTAGCATTAATGAAATTTTAATAGACGACTATGATAATGATGGTTATAAAGATGCTTTAATTGCCGGTAATTTATATGGTTCTGAAGTTGAAACACCTAGAAATGATGCCAGTATTGGATTACTTTTAAAAGGAAATGGCCGTGGCGATTTCACCCCCATCAAAGGTAAAGATTCTGGATTTTACGTGCCTGGTGATGTAAAAAATATGGCATTTTTAAATATGAATAATCATTATATTCATTAATTTGAATATATGTATGTTTATTTAATTCTGGTAAAATATGTTCATTAAATTCATCCTCAGTCACATATCTAGCCCCACATAAATTTAACATTATACTACTTTCTGAATTATTACATTTCAAATTATCTAAATACATTTTTTTAATATAGTTTTTAGGACCT
>JAUIJW010000212.1 GCA_030431085.1 Bacteroidia bacterium | reverse complement strand
AACCTTTGTCATTACTCAATTTTCAAGTAATAAAAATTATTGGAAACATATTTTTTGGATGCCAGGTGTGCCTGCACCCATGAAAGTTATTTTAGCACCTATAGAATTATTAGGGGTTTTTATCAAACCATTTGCATTGATGATTCGTTTATATGCTAATATTATGGCGGGTCATATTGTATTGATGAGTATTATAGGGTTAATCTTTTTGTTTAAGAATTGGATAGGAGGTAGTTTAACCTTTTTCTTAGCCTTTTTCTTATCGATTTTAGAGCTATTGGTAGCAGCTTTACAAGCTTATATTTTTACCATGTTATCTGCATTATATTTTGGTTTTGCAGTAGAAGATCACGATGATCATTAATAAATGAATGTTTAATTTTTAATTATATATATTATGGAAATTCCAGCTATTGTAGGTGCAGGATTAATAGTTATCGGTGCTGGTATAGGTATTGGTAAAATTGGAGGTTCTGCGATGGACGCCATTGCACGTCAACCAGAAGCTGCCGGTAAAATTCAAACAGCAATGTTGATTGCAGCTGCGCTTATTGAAGGTATTGGTTTTGCTGCATTATTTGCAGGATAATAAACATCTATACAACAGCTATAACGGTTGGTTATAGTTGTTGTATTAAAAAATTATACAAGATAAAATTATGGAGAAGTTAATAAACGATTTTTCATTTGGTCTTTTTTTCTGGCAAATAGCATTGTTCTTATTGCTATTATTTTTGCTAAAGAAATATGCTTGGGGACCAATTTTAAACGCTTTAAATGATAGAGAAGAAGGTATTCAAAATGCGTTAGATGAGGCAGATAAAGCACGTCAAGAAATGCAAGATTTAAAATCTACGAATGAAAAGATTTTAAAAGAAGCCAGAACCGAAAGAGATAATTTATTGAAAGAAGCTCGTCAGATTAAAGATAATATGATTAATGATGCTAAAGACGAAGCTAAAGATCAAGCGAACAAAATTATTGAGCAAGCCAAGACAACTATAGAGAATGAAAAACAAGCAGCCATTACAGAATTAAGAAATCAGGTAGCAGAATTATCTATAGGCATTGCAGAGAAAGTGTTGAAAGAAGAGTTGTCTAACAAAGACCAACAAGTAGCGTTGATCGAAAAAATGTTAGATAAAGCAACATTAAAATAAAGGCATGAAAGGAACAAGAGCTGCATTACGTTACGCTAAAGCCACATTAAATCTTGCTAAAGAAAAAAACTTAGCAGATGAGGTGAATAATGATATGTTGTTGATAACGAAGACTATTGCTGAAAATAATGATTTATTAGCTTTATTGAAAAGCCCTATTATTAAAGCCTTGACTAAAAAAAGTGCTTTAAAAGGAATTTTTCAAGATAAGGTAAATTCAATTACTCAAGGTGTTATCAATTTATTAATCGAGAATAAGCGTATTGAGTTGTTACCTTTAGTGGCTAAAGAATACGTAATTATTTATGATTACTTAAAGGGTGTTGAAATAGCACACGTTACGTCTGCAATTCCTCTTACTAAAGAGCTAGAAACTGCAATTTTAAATAAAGTAAAAGAATTTTCAAATAATAGTATAACGCTTCAAAATACGGTTGATCCTTCAATTATTGGTGGATTTATTTTACGTGTTGGTGATAAGCAATTAGACTCAAGTGTGTCTGGACAATTACAAAGTTTACTTTCTAATTTCGAAGACAACCATTACATATCTAAATTATAAATTAAGATAATCTAAAAAAAATGGCAACAATAAAACCAGCTGAAGTATCAGCAATCTTAAAAGAACAACTTACAGGTTTTGAAGGCAAAGCCTCATTAGATGAAGTAGGAACTGTATTACAAGTAGGTGATGGTATCGCACGTGTGTATGGTTTAGAAAATGTACAATACGGAGAATTGGTAGAATTAGAAGGTGGCCTTGAAGGTATCGTTCTTAATCTAGAAGAAGATAATGTAGGTGTAGTACTTTTAGGTGATGCCACTGCTATTAGAGAAGGGGCTACAGTAAAAAGATCTAATAGAATTGCTTCTATTAATGTAGGTGAGGGTATTTTAGGTCGTGTAGTAAACACTTTAGGTGAGCCTATCGATGGTAAAGGACCTATAGAAGGTGAAACTTTTGAGATGCCTTTAGAGCGTAAAGCACCGGGTGTAATTTACCGTGAACCAGTAACAGAACCATTACAAACAGGCGTAAAAGCAGTCGACGCGATGATACCAGTTGGTAGAGGACAGCGTGAGTTGATAATTGGTGACCGTCAAACTGGTAAGTCAACCGTTGCTATTGATACCATTATCAATCAAAAAGAATTTTACGATGCTGGTGAGCCAGTCTATTGTATATATGTTGCCGTTGGGCAGAAAGGGTCTACTGTAGCGGCTATTGCTAATACTTTAGAAGAGAAAGGAGCCTTAGCTTATACAACTATTGTTGCGGCTAATGCATCAGATGCTGCTCCAATGCAGGTATATGCTCCGTTTGCCGGTGCCGCAATTGGTGAGTATTTTAGAGATACAGGGAGACCTGCTTTAATTGTATATGATGATTTATCTAAACAAGCTGTAGCTTACCGTGAGGTTTCTTTATTATTAAGAAGACCTCCAGGTCGTGAAGCTTACCCTGGTGATGTATTTTACTTACACTCAAGATTATTAGAGCGTGCTGCTAAAGTTATTAATGACGATACTATTGCAGCTGAAATGAATGATGTACCTGCTTCTTTAAAAGGAAAAGTAAAAGGTGGTGGTTCTTTAACAGCATTGCCAATTATTGAAACACAGGCAGGTGACGTATCTGCTTATATTCCTACCAATGTAATTTCAATTACAGATGGCCAGATATTTTTAGAGTCTGATTTGTTTAATTCAGGTGTTCGTCCAGCGATTAACGTAGGTATTTCTGTATCTCGTGTAGGTGGTAATGCTCAGATTAAATCAATGAAAAAAGTATCGGGTACTTTAAAACTAGATCAAGCACAGTTTCGCGAATTAGAAGCATTTGCTAAATTTGGATCTGATCTAGATGCTGCGACCTTAAATGTAATTGAAAAAGGTAAACGTAATGTTGAGATTTTAAAACAATCTCAAAATGATCCGTTTGCAGTTGAAGATCAGGTAGCGATTATTTACGCTGGATCAAAAAACTTATTAAGAGATGTGCCTGTAGAAAAAGTGAAGGAATTTGAGAACGATTTCTTACACCTTTTAAGAGCTAAACATCAAGATGCACTTAGTGATTTAAAATCTGGTAAATTAACAGATTCTGCTTTAGAGACTTTAGAAAAAGTGGCTAAAGAAGTAAGTGCAAAATATTAATAATATCATTAGTGAATAGGATTGTTATTCTATAATAACAATCCTTTTATAACACTTCAAATATGGCAAATTTAAAAGAAATACGTAACAGAATTTCATCCATTGGCTCAACCATGCAGATTACCAGTGCCATGAAAATGGTATCTGCGGCAAAGTTAAAGAGAGCGCAAGATGCTATAGTGCAAATGCGTCCGTATGCCAATAAATTAACAGAATTGTTGCAAAATTTAAGTGCCACATTAGAAACAGAAGACGGTGGTGTTTTTACAGAGCAGCGAGAAGTAAAAAATGTGTTGATTGTTGTGGTTACTTCTAACCGTGGTTTATGTGGTGGGTTTAACTCTTCGATTACCA
>JAUIJW010000211.1 GCA_030431085.1 Bacteroidia bacterium | reverse complement strand
TAGTTTTCATCATGATGGCTCTTGGCGACAATTCTTTACCTGTTTGATTTGCAGGACATACTGCAGTACATCTACCACATTCTGTACAGGTATAAGCATTCATCAATTGCACCCAATTGAGATCATTTACATCTTTAGCCCCAAAACGTTCAGGCAGTGCATCTTCTACATTACCATCTTCAGGAACCGCATAAGGATCTGCATTAGGATCTAACATCATTTTAACCTCATTGGTAACTGAGGCTACATTGCTCAATGTTCCATAAGGTTTTAAATTGGCATAGTAGGTATTAGGGAATGCCAATAAAATATGTAAATGCTTTGAATAATAGAGGTAATTTAAAAAGACTAAAATTCCAATAATATGTAACCACCAAGCACTTCTTTCTATGATTATGAGTGTACTTTCATTACTTGGTAAAAATTCTGCAATAAAACTGCTTATAGGAAAACTTCCTGCCGCAACATAATGAGCCGCTCCTAATTGTTGTAAGCTAAAATCTGCTGCATTCATTACCAAAAACAAGGTCATTAATATCATTTCGAAGTACAGTATATTAAGGGCATCATTTTTGGGCCAAGACGTCATTTCTTTATTCCAAAATCTTGGTAATCTTAAAATCATTCTCCGTATCCAAAAAATAATTACAGACACCAACACTAAAAACGCTAAAATTTCAAAGGCACCAATTAAAAAGTTATAAAACCCTCCAGTAAATGCCAATATCCTATGGGTACCAAATATACCGTCAATAATAATTTCTAAGACTTCTATGTTAATAATGATAAAACCTAAATATACGATAATGTGAAGTAATCCGGCAATAGGACGTCTTACCATTTTAGACTGGCCTAATGCTATATTGGTCATATTTTTCCATCGCTCTGATGGTTGGTCATTTCTGTCAATATCGCGCCCTAAACGAATATTTCTAATTAATTTTTTTACATTTTTTGCAAAAAAACCTATTCCTACAGCCAGTAGGATTACAAAAAGAATATTTGAAATGTAAGACATGTAATGGTTTCTCTATAGATAGACTTTAAAGTTAAAAATTTTGTTCTGATAATTGATTGTAAATCTAAAAATTTATGAACTTGTATTCTTTAGAATTTTAGATAACTTATTAACTATTCTGTAGGGTTTTCCACATACGGCTTTTCTTTTTTACCGAACACAGAAACATTTACATAACGCTTTGGGTGCAATTTAAAATCTCTTAACAATTCTTCTAGTTCTTTTGTTGCCCGCTCTAAATTATCGTACAAACCATCTTCATTTAAAAGCTTACCAAGATTACCTTCGCCTCTTTCCATACCTTTTAACAGTACACTTACACTTTCAAGTGAGGCTTTCATATCCATAACGGCTGCTCCTAGGTTAGCTTGCCTTAATGAGTCTGTTATCACGGCCAAGTTACCCATACTAATATTAACATGATTTAATACACTATCTATCTTTTCATCATTATTTTCTAATAGTTTGTCTAACTTTCTAGAAGCATTATTAAAATTAGCTAAAGTTTCGGTTAACCCTTGTAACGACAATTTTAAGTTTTTTTGATTATCTTGATCAAGTACCTTATTAAGGTTATTCATTACAGAATCTGTTGAAATAACAAAACTTTCCACCTTAGACTGCAAAGGACCTAACTGATCATTAATCATACCCATAAAACTAGATTCAGCATGGCTTTTTATGGTGTCTTTATCCCTTATTAAAGGCGCATTATCATAAGCTAAATTAATTTTTAAAGACTTACCTCCAATAAATCCCGGACTATAAATTTCTGCTGTACTGTTTTCTGAAAAAGTTAAATCATTAGGCATTTGAATATTAACTACCATAACATCTTGCTTTCGCGGATGAAAATCTATTTTTTTAATAGACCCCACATTTAAGCCATTGATTGTTACAGGACTAGCTGTTGTTAGGCCTTCTACATTTTTATACTCGATAAAATAAGTATTAGATTTATCGTAAAAACTTTGATTCTTCATAAAATTATAACCCCACACGAAGACGATAATAATAATGAGGGCAATAATACCTGTTTTGAGTTCTCTAGACAATTTCAAAGTATTGGTTTTGGTTTAACAATATTACAAATTATTTTGCTCTCCTGTTTAAAAAACGGCAAACTTATGATTTAATTACATCACTTACAGAAACCCTTTCTTCATTTTTAAATGCCACCAGAAAAGAAGACTTAAACCCTTTGGCTTTGGCTTGCTTTTGTAATTTTAAAGCTTCATCATAATTCGAAGTACTACCGTAATAGTATTTATAATGCTTACCTATTCTATCACGTTCAATATTTTTCAAACCTTTAAAATTATAGGGTTTTAAGTCTAACTTTTTAGAACTTGAAGCTATTTGCACTTTAAATGTAACACCATCAAATACTCTGTCTGCTTTAATCGGTTCTGGTTTTGGTGGAATAACTTCTACCACAGTATTAACATCTAAATGATTTTTATACTTCATGATGGCATCATAAATAGCAACAGCCATTTTATCTTTGCCACTTTTAGAATTAAGGTAAGCTCCTTCTTTTGAGTTGGTAATAAACCCTGTCTCAATCAAAACGCTAGGCATATAAGTTTCAAAAAGCACCACAAACCCTGCTTGTTTCACTCCTCTGTTTTTCCTCTTTAACTTTTTATCGAAATTTTCTTGAATATGACTGGCTAACATTAAACTCTGATCTAAAAACTCTTCTTGCATAATGGTAAGACCAATAATAGCTTCTGGTGAGTTAGGATCAAACCCTGCATATTTTTCTTCATAATTGTCTTCTAAAAGAATAACGGAGTTCTCTTGTTTAGCAACTTCAAAATTTCGCTCATTTCTATGTAAGCCCAGTACATATGTTTCTGCACCATAGGCTTGCGAATTATGGGCATTACAATGTACAGATACAAATAAATTGGCATCGGCCTCATTGGCAATCTTACCTCTTTCTTTTAAATCTACGAATACGTCTGCCTTTCTAGTATAAATGACTTTTACATCTTTATTCTTTTCTAGTTTTTTACCCACTAGTAAAACAATGTCTAAAGCAATATCTTTTTCATTATACTTACTCGTGTGTTTTCCTGGATCTTTTCCACCATGTCCGGCGTCTAATACTACTTTGAATTTACTCTGGGCTGTTAAATGATTAATTCCCATAAAAAAGGAAATCATTAAAAAAAAGAGGAATGCACAAGTAGAATCTTTCGAATTTATTAAAGATATTTTCATTATCAATTACTGAATCTTTTTCTTTTTTTAAAATTTATCTGATGAAAAAATATATGTAAGTTTGTACTTTTAAAAATCAGGCCATTTTTTTACAAAAATACTATTATTAACATTGTTTACAAATTTAAGATCCATACTTTTAGTCTTCTTAATTTTTATTTTTGGAATTGGTTGGAGTACTGCTCAAATTAATCAAAATAATAATACTAACAGGTTGGATAATAACTTAGCTAGTAAAGATTCATTGGCTCAAAAAATTGTACCGACGCAATCAATTGACACAACCAAAACAGACTCTACTAAAGTTACAAAAGAGTTTTTAGAGGCCAATATACGCCACAAAGCCACTGATTATATTTCTAATGACTTTGCAAAGGAAACAGCAACATTGTACAATCATGCCGAGTTGTACTACCAAGATATTGAATTAAAAGCTGGTGTAATTATTG
>JAUIJW010000210.1 GCA_030431085.1 Bacteroidia bacterium | reverse complement strand
TTAAAATAATCTGAAACTCCAATCACTTTATGGCCTTCTACTTCTAACGTTTCTCCTACGGAAGTAGAATTAACATCGTTGTACGACATTTCGAAGCCATAACCAAAATTTCGATCGTTAGACTGCGTTGGATTGGCTGTAAAATCCCCATTAATACTAAGAATATTAAGCTTTTCTTTATTGGTAGCACGGTCTAAGCTATTGAATTTTCTATTGATTCTAGACTCTTTTATGTTTTGATATGCCAAGGTAATGATACCGCCTTCCATCCATTTTTTATGATTTTTCATCTTGAGTTGGCTCGCTGCTAAAAATCTTTGTTGCGGCCCGTAATGCCATTCCGCAAATTTTAAATCATCACCACTATACTCTGTTAATTTATCAAACCTATTGATGTTGGTAGAATTGCTAAATTGAACATTAAAATGAAGTTCTGTTTGCGTATTTAATGGAATAAATGCTTTTTGTAATAAGTCTAATTGCTCATACCCTACGCGTCTTTGCTGGTTAGGATTGTCATTTGAAATGGGGTTGTCATTATAATAAAATTCAGAATTATTAGAATATTCAAACTGTTTTCCCCAGTCTGTAAAACCATGATTTCTATTTTTACCCATAACCAAATCTCCAAAATTACTGTGCGAAATACTGGTGTAAGTGGCGAGGTTTTTCATCTGTAATTCAACGCCTCCTTGAACTGTAATTTCTTGATTAACTGAGCTAACTCTAGACAAAAAATCTACATTAATATTTGATTGGTCACTTGTGCTAGGAATACGTGCGTAGTAATGAATGGCACCCCCTAGGGGATCAGACCCATACACTACAGAAGAAGGCCCGAAAACAACCTCAGTTCTATCTAAACCAATAGGAGATACGGTAATAGAATTTTGTAGGTGTCCCTTACGGTAAATCGCATTGTTCATTCTTATACCATCTACTACTAACAATACGCGATTAGACTCCATCCCTCGTAGTACCGGACTACCTCCTCCGAATTGTGTTTTTTGAACTCTTACCCCTGGAATATTGGCCAACATATCGGCAGAGGTTTGCGGACTTATTCTTTCAATTTCACTGTTAGAAATCGTAGCGATTTGTTCTGCAATACGGGTAATTTTTTCTTCTGTTTTGGAAGCCGATAAAAACACTTCACCTAAAAGTTCTGTTTTAAATTGTAGATATATTTTAGCGCCATGAGGTAGCGATGGTCTTTTCATTAATTCAAACTCTACATAACTCATGTGTGTCATGGTGAGTACCTGCATATTTTCAAAATCATCTAAAATGGCTTCACCTTGTTGGTTAGACATTACTGTATGGCCTTTTTCATCAGTAATTTTAACATTGGCAATAGGCATTTCTGTATTCTTATCTAGAATTACACAAGTTTGAGCCAGTGTTATCTGTACTAAAAAAATAGATATAATAACCGTTGTAATTTTCATATTAACGAAAAATCTCTTTGAGTACAGCTAACGATTTAGGTTTCTTAAAATTGGGCAAATGGAATTCATAATATTTTAATAAAACCTCAAGCAAAACGTTTCTGTGATTTGAGTTTAATGACAATTGTTCTATGTCATCAAATTTTATGCCGATTAAGGATTTAAAAAGTTCTAATTTTTGTCCCTCTAGGCTTAAGATTAAGCTTTTTCTGGAAGTGAACTCTCCTTCAACCAAATCAAAAAACAGATCTTCTTTATTTTTAAGCTCAGGATAAAACCCTAAGTATTTGGTTAACATTAACATAAACAATAAGTGAAAATTTGTAGTCTTTTCATGCGTATCTAGCCAAATAATCGACGTTTCTAAAAATGTAAATAAGTCTTCATTTTTTTCTTCTTCATTAAGGCTATTACTTAAGACCTCTGCTAAAAAAAAAGCCGTTGATTGCTTTTTTATATCGGTAGCCATATCGTGTGCCATATACGCTGCTCTTGCTTCTCTTATACTATTTAAATGGCCCCTACTATTATGGTTAGCTGTTATTTGAAGTAGACTCAATGGTTGAAAATAAGCTGTATTTACTTTTTTGCTTTTACTTCTAAATATTCTTTTAAGCATATAGCTTTTTATCCCTACTTCTGTAAAGCATTTTACAATTAAATCTGCTTCGCCAAATTTTATGGCCGATAATACAATCGCTTTAGTTTCTATTAGCATTTTAATTGATAATGGCAATTTTGGTTGAACTAGTTTCTGATTTATCTGGGCTGGTTAGTAACACAATATATACTCCTGAAGCGACTGGTTGCCCGGCTAAGTTCTTTTTATGCCACACCACTTTACCACCAGAAATTTCTTGCCCTTCTTGTACATTGGTTTCGTAAACTAGCCTACCTGCAGTATCCAAAATTTTAATATTCGTTCTTCTAGGCAAATGTGTACCGTTTCTCCCATCAATGGTTACAAATTCATGATTTTTTCTTACCGGATTTGGGTAAGCATAAACCTGTTCTAGCCTATCCCCAAAAGGGGCTACATTGGTATTAAACGCAACAATCCCTTTATCTGTGGCGATATATACTTTACCTGTACCTTCATCTATTTCTATTTTAAGAACTTTGTTAGATGGCAATGGCGAATTATCTTTATTAAAATTGAACAAGGTTTCCTGACCATTTGGTGAGGTGGCCAAAACCCCGCCAGTATCTGTGCCAAACCATTTATTTTGTGCCCCGTCTATGGCGATGGTATTAATGGGTTGATCACCCAGTAATTTTTTTGGTACACCATCGTCTTCAATAATGATGGGTTCTGCATCATAAATAGACGCTTCAAAAATAGTTTCTGCATTAGGATATACTACCAGTCCTTTCTGGGTACCTATCCATACCCTATTAAATCGATCTACAGCCAATGCTCTAACATTAAGATCTGGTAATGACCCTCTAGTGCTTTCTGTTGTCAATACTCTTTTTTGGTTACCCGATTCTCTAAAAACCAGCGCGCCATTTCGCCTTGAACCAATCCAAATACTTCCCGATTTATCGATAACCAATTCGCCTAAACCCAAGGCTGGGTTTGTAATAAGCGTACTCAAATCAAAACTACTCCACTGCCCAGACAACGTTCTTTTTTTTAAGCGATTGGCTACCCATGCATTGGCCACCCATAGATTTCCTTGATTGTCAAACGCGCTACCATTTATTCTAATACTGGTATTAGGACTTTCTGGTGGATAAAGATCTTCTAAACCACTATTGCTCTCGTTCCAAATTGTTACAGGGTTATCGTTTTCTACAACCATAATACCATCATTCCAAGAGCTGATATAGGCCGTATTTTCTTGATCAGGATCAAGAGTAATATGCACTAAATCTCTCGCTGGAAACCGAGTATCATAAGGAGTATTGATCCATTGATTTGGTTCTGACAAGTTTTTGTTAAAATGACTGTACCCTTTTCTTTGGTACAAGGGTGTATAGGCAGCATTATAGCCTCCATATACCACCCATAACTGGTTGTTTGCGGCCGTAATTGAAAACACGTCATTTGATTGCGGCCCTAAAGGATAAATTTCTTGATATACACTTTGATTAAAACTGTTTTGTAAAATACCGTAAGCATCAGTAGCCAAATAAACTTTATCTCTTTCGGCATAAGCCCCAAAAATATTGAATTGATGAGTCTGGTCTTGACCCGTAACAAAAATAGTTTGTAAAGCACTATTCATCACATGAGCTTGATCAACCATAGCCAC
>JAUIJW010000209.1 GCA_030431085.1 Bacteroidia bacterium | reverse complement strand
AAAAAATCGTTGTCTGTTGCCTTAGGCGTATTCATAGGTATTGCTCCGTTCTGGGGGGTTCAAACAGTTTTGGTGTTATTTCTTGCTTTAATTCTTAAACTTAATAAGGCTATAGCATTTGCATTTTCGAATATAAGTATACCGCCAATGATACCAGTGATTATTTATGGTAGTATAAAGGTTGGCGAATTTATTTTAAATAGCAAAAGTTCGTTTAACTTGTCTAATATAAAGTTCAATAAAGATACTTTAATATTACTTAAAGAATATATTGTAGGTAGTTTTGCTTTAGCTTTGATGAGTGCCATTCTATTGGGATTGATTAGTTTTGTGTATCTAACGATAAACCAAAAAAGTGAGTAGTTTATTCTACAAAGTATATATCTCTCTGGTCTCAAAAAAACACTTTTTTTTGGGCGCTGTTATTTTGGTTGGAGCGTTACTGGCGTATAACATTAGTAATATCAATTTAGAAGAAGATATTGCCAAGCTAATTCCTCAGAACAAAGAAACAGAAAAACTACAAAAAGTATTATCGCATACCAATTTTGCTGATGATATTGTGGTGCTAGTTAATTCAAAAACTAACCAAGAAAAACTAATAGAATTTACAGATAGGTTGGTAGATAGTATCAATTTGAATGGCCAACCATATATTAAGAGTTTTAGGTCGAAGGTGAACGATAGTGATATTCAAGATACTTTTGAATTTATTTATAATCATTTACCATCTTTTTTAGATCATACTGATTTGGCTTACCTCGAAGCAAGAATTACAGTTGCAGATAGTATTAAAAATACGGTGGCCAATAACTATAAAACTTTAATAACACCATCTGGCATTCTTGCCAAGCAAAATATTAGAAAAGATCCCTTTGGCTTAGGGTTACGGGCATTAAATAAGTTTAAAGATCTTAAGGTTGGAGATAATTTTGAATTATTAAATAATTATATAGCTAGTAAAGATCATCAACAAATCTTACTATTTATTGAGCCAAAATATGCCACAAATGAATCTGATGTTAACAGTATTTTTATAGATGAACTTCGTAGAACATCAGCGAAACTTGTTAAGGAATATTCTCAAGAAATAAGCGTAGATTTTTACGGATCTACCGTAATATCTGTATCTAATGCTCGTCAAATTAAACACGATATCACCAATACAGTTACTATAGCGTTGGTTATATTACTTTTAGTGCTAATTTATTTTTACAAAAGGGTGTGGATGCCTCTGGTGTTATTTGTGCCAAGCGCTATCGGGGGGCTAGTAGCGATTAATGCTCTAATTTGGTTGAGGCCAAGCATTTCTGCCATTTCACTGGGAATTGGTTCCATACTATTAGGAATTACTTTAGATTATGCCTTACATATTGCAACCCACCGCAAAAAATCTAGGCATGTTAAGGCCTTATATTTAGATATGGTAAAGCCTATCTTAATGAGTGCCGTAACTACGGCGATTGCTTTTTTATGTCTAACCTTATTAAATTCTCAAGCCTTACAAGATTTAGGCATATTTGCAGCAATAAGTGTTATTGTTTCTTCTGTGTTTGCTTTGATTTGGATTCCTCTAATGGTAATAAAACCACAGCGAGAGGTTATCGTTAAGACCACTTTACTCGAAAAGTTGGCAAGTTTGGATTTTGAGAAGTTCAATTTGTCTAAAATCATTGTATCAATTTTATTGATAGTAGCCTTGTTTTTTGCCAAGAAGGTTAGTTTTAATAATGATTTAAACAGTATGAATTATCGAAGTAATGATGTAATTCTAACAGAAGAGAAATTAAATCGGTTTTTAGATTTAAACAAAAAATCGCTCTATGTAGTAGCTTACCACAGAAATTTGGACACTGTGTTGCAAACGAACAGAGCCCTTTATAAAGTGCTAGATTCATTATCTGATTTGAGAAAAATTGCAAGATTTAGCTCAAACGCTAATTTGGTGCTCTCTACTCAGGAGCAAAAACATAGATTAGCTCAGTGGCAAAATTTTTGGGAAGCTCATAAATCAACATTTTTAAATAACCAACTGTCATTTTATGCCCAAAATATGGGGTTTAACCCCAAAGTTTATCAGCCCTTCGATTCACTATTAAAATCCGATTTTCAGGTCATTTCATATAAAGATTACCAGAGTGTTCCAACTTTATTGACGACTCAATTCATTCAAGATCACCCAAAATTATCTACAGCCAGTACCATGGTAAAAATAGATAGCTTGGTATTAAAAAAAGACCTTAAAGAGGCCATTGCCAATATTCCTAATTCAATTCTTATTGATCGGCAAGAGGTGAATTCAATTTTTTTGAGTGGTTTAAAAACTAATTTTGAGCAATTAATTAATTATTCTTTTATTGCCGTTTTTATTTTGATCTTTCTGTTTTTTAAACGGATAGAACTTACTTTGATAACGATTATTCCAATAGCTTTGACTTGGTTTTTTACACTAGGGCTGATGGGTGTTTTTAATATAGAGTTTACCATTTTTAATGTTATCATATCGACTTTTATTTTTGGATTGGGTGTTGACTATAGTATTTTTATGACTAATGGCCTTATTCAAGATTATACTTATGGTAGCAGTAAAAGAACCACTTACAAAACTTCAATTGTCTTATCAGTTATTACCACCCTTTTAGGTATTGGAGCATTGATTTTTGCAAAACACCCAGCTTTAAGGTCTATTGCTTTGTTATCTATTTTGGGGATTAGTGTCACCTTTTTGTCTGTTTTTATTGTTCAGCCACTCATTTTTAGATGGATGGTACTTCATCGGGTTTCAAAGGGTTTGGCTCCAATGAGGTTAAGAACAATGGTGCATTCATTTTTATTGTTAAGTGTTTACAGTTTGGGAGGAATGTTATTATCTGCTTTTAGTTTTACTATCTTAAAAGTATTGCCTATTTCTAAAAAGAAAAAGTATAAATGGGTTCATAAAGTAGCTGCCAAATTGGTGACATTAGTACTTTATGGTAATCCTTTTGTTAAAAAAAAGGTTGTTAATCCTAGAGGAGAAACATTCGATAAACCCGCTATTATTATTGCCAATCATGCCTCTGCGCTAGACACTTTAACCATGGGCTTATTAACACATAAGCTTATTTATTTGGTCAATGAATGGGTTTATAAATCGCCTGTATTTGGCTTGCTGGCAAGGGCTTTAGGATTTTACCCTGTAGCTCATGGTGTAGATCAAAGTACAGATCATCTAAAAGAAAAAGTAAGACAAGGTTATTCTTTAGTTGTTTTTCCGGAAGGAAAGAGATCCTTGACAAACAAATTAGGAAGATTTCATAAAGGTGCCTTTTTCTTACAAGAACAATTACAAATAGATATTTTACCAATTTATTTACATGGTAACGCAGAGGTAATGCCTAAAAAGGATATGATCATTTATGATGGAGCTTTAACCGTTGTTGTGGGTGAAAGGATAGTTTACGGTAGAGATAATTTTGGTGCAACATATAAAGAAAGAACAAAAAAGATAAGTAAATTCTATAAAAATAATTTTCAAAAACTAAGGTTAGAGTTTGAAGACGAAAACTATTTTAAACAAATTTTATTCAAATTAACATAAAAATTGGGAGATATTTAACAATGGCAGTACCAAAGAAGAAAACTTCTAAATCAAGACGTAATCAAAGAAGATCACATGACGCACTAAAGAAAGTGAACGCAATCATTGATCAAGATACTGGTGAATACAGATTACCACATCA
>JAUIJW010000208.1 GCA_030431085.1 Bacteroidia bacterium | reverse complement strand
CCTGCCCAAAAGGGGCATAGGCGCTACTACCGTAGAAAAAATAGTGGTAGCTGCCTTTGAGCATGACATTCCTCTTTGGGAAGTACTGGAAAATGTAGACCAGTTTTTGCCGGGCCGTGCGGCCAATGCCGTACGTGATTTCGTGATTCTGGTGAAAAGTTTCCGCATTTATGCCGATAATAAAGACAGAATTTTTACTTCATTAAGTACTTTTCAAAAATATATTGATGTAAACCGACTTGAAGATAAGTTAATTACCTTTACATCTGAAGGGATTACTCCAAGAATGTTTCAATATAATCTTATTAAAAGAGCACAAGAGAAGAAAAAACATATTGTGCTGCCAGAGGGCATAGATTTAAGAATTTTAAAAGCAACTGCAAGATTAGTCTCTTTGAATATTGTAGACATTACCCTATTGGGCGACCGCAATAAAATTATCCAACAAATTGAGAACCACGCTATAGCTTTAGATATCAATAAGGTTCAAATATTAAATCCTACACAAACAGAGTTTTACGACGAATATGTACAAACATTTTATGAGTTACGTAAGCATAAAAATGTTAACCTAGATATGGCCAAAGATTTTATGGCAGATGTCTCTTATTTTGGTACCATGATGGTGTATAAAGGCCATGCAGATGGTATGGTGAGTGGTGCAATTCATACTACACAACACACTATACGGCCAGCTTTACAATTTGTTAAAACCAAGCCAGGTGTTTCTGTAGTATCTTCTGTGTTTTTTATGTGCTTAGAAGATCGAGTATCGGTGTTTGGCGACTGTGCCATCAATCCAAATCCTACGGCAGAACAATTGGCAGAGATTGCAATGTCGTCGGCTATATCAAGCAGAGCTTTCGGTATCGAACCTAAAGTCGCTATGTTGTCTTACTCATCTGGTTCTTCTGGTGTAGGTGAAGATGTAGATAAAGTTCGCGCAGCCACCACGTTAGTGAAAGAGAAAATGCCTGAATTAAAAATAGAAGGTCCTATACAATATGATGCCGCTGTAGACAAGCAAGTGGGGCAAAGTAAGTTGCCAGATTCTTTAGTGGCAGGTCAAGCCAATGTGCTTATTTTTCCAGATTTAAATACTGGTAATAATACATATAAAGCAGTACAGAGAGAAACTGGTGCTTTAGCAATTGGTCCTATGTTGCAGGGTTTGAACAAGCCAGTGAACGATTTAAGTAGGGGATGCACCGTTGATGATATTTTTAATACGGTAATTATTACCGCTATTCAGGCGCAAGATTAGTAACGACTGGATTTTAGATTTAAAAATTACTGTAACCAAAAAAAGCTTTATCTGTATTCGATAAAGCTTTTTTATTGTTAGTTAAAAAATTAAATCAACATCGTTTTACTTCTTCAATTAAATACTTACTTTTGTAACGTTTTAATGTAAAAAATTAAAGAATGAATTTACACGAATATCAAGGTAAAGATATACTAGCAAGTTTTGGCGTAAAAATACAACGAGGCTTGGTAGCCGAAAATCATAAAAAAGCGGTAGAAGTTGCTAAACAGCTTAACGCAGAAACAGGTACAAGTTGGTGGGTAGTAAAAGCTCAGATTCACGCCGGTGGCCGCGGTAAAGGTGGTGGTGTTAAGTTAGCAAAAAACTTAGATGAAGTAGAGTCGATTTCTAAAGACATTATTGGCATGATGTTAAAAACGCCTCAAACGCCACCAGAAGGTAAAAAAGTAAACCAAGTATTAATTGCTGAGGATGTATATTACCCAGGTGATAGTGAGCCGGAAGAATATTACATGTCTGTGTTATTAAACCGAGCTAGTGGTAGAAATATGATTATGTATTCTACAGAGGGAGGAATGGATATAGAAACAGTAGCAGAAGAAACACCTCATTTAATTTTTACAGAAGAAGTAGATCCAGCTACAGGGTTATTACCGTTTCAAGCGAGAAAAATTGCTTTTAACCTAGGTTTATCCGGTAAGGCGTTTAAGGAAATGACACAATTTGTAAATGCTCTATATAAAGCTTATGTGAATTCAGATTCATCATTATTCGAAATTAACCCTGTCTTAAAAACGTCTGACGATAAGATTTTAGCGGTTGATGCTAAAGTTACTTTAGACGATAATGCATTATTTCGCCATAAGGATTATCAAGATTTAAGAGATTTAAGAGAAGAAAGTCCTATTGAAGTTGAAGCCAATGCTGTTGGGTTAAACTATGTGAAGTTAGATGGCAATGTAGGTTGTATGGTAAATGGTGCTGGTTTAGCGATGGGAACGATGGACTTGATCAAACAATCTGGAGGTGAGCCGGCTAACTTTTTAGATGTTGGAGGTACAGCCGATGCTGAAAGAGTAGAAACAGGATTTAGAATTATCTTAAAAGATCCTAATGTAAAAGCTATTTTAGTGAACATTTTTGGAGGGATTGTGAGATGTGATAGAGTGGCACAAGGTATTGTAGATGCTTATCAAAATATGGGTGATGAGATTCAAGTACCTATTATCGTAAGATTACAAGGAACTAATGCTGTTGAAGCCAAACAATTGATAGATGACAGTGGATTAGATGTAATTTCTGTTGTTGAATTTAAAGAAGCTGCAGACAAAGTACAAGAAGTATTGTCTTAAATACGTTAAATCTACGTATTTTAAACTGATAAAAGTCTCGCCATATGGTGAGACTTTTTTTATTAGTGGTATAATGATAGTTATACAATGTGATACGTTGAACCTTTTCAATCTTATCACCATACTAAAGTAACGGGTTTTACGTTTTAAAATTAAATTAATATAAAACCGATGTTATACAAAAACAATATTTGTAGTTTTGTATAACCAAAATTAACAATTGAACCTAGTATCATGAAAAAATTTGCCATGATTGGTGCTGCGGGCTATATAGCACCGCGTCATATGAAAGCTATAAAAGACACTCAAAATGATTTAGTGGCTGCTGTTGATAAATTTGATAGTGTTGGTATTATCGATAGCTATTTTCCTAATGCCAGTTTTTTTACAGAGTTTGAGCGATTCGATCGACATTTATCTAAGAGAAAATTTGAAAAAGAATTAGATTTAGATTATGTTAGTATTTGTACACCAAATTATTTACATGATGCCCATATTCGTTTTGCCTTACGTCAGCAAGCTGATGCCATTTGCGAAAAGCCATTGGTGCTAAACCCATGGAACATAGATGCTTTAGCTAAAATTGAAAAAGATACAGGTAAGAAAATCTATAACATTTTACAATTACGGGTACACCCAAGTATCATTGCTCTTAAAGAAAAGATTGAAAATGGCCCGAAAGATAAAATCTATGATATTGATTTAACCTATTTAACCTCTAGAGGTAGTTGGTACTACACATCTTGGAAAGGAGATTTATCAAAATCTGGAGGTATAGCTACCAATATTGGGGTTCATTTTTATGACATGTTATCTTGGATTTTTGGTGCTGTAAAAGAGAATACGGTTCATATCAATACCCATGATAGGTCTGCAGGATATTTGGAATTTGAAAGAGCTAGGGTGCGCTGGTTTTTATCGATCAATTACGATGTGCTTCCAGAAGATATCAAAGCTAAAGGTCAAAGAACATATCGCTCAATTACTGTAGAAGGCGAAGAACTTGAGTTTAGTGGTGGATTTATGGATTTACATACTGTATCTTATGATGAAATTATTAAGGGTAATGGATATGGTATAGAGGCCCCTCGTCAAGCCATTGAGA
>JAUIJW010000207.1 GCA_030431085.1 Bacteroidia bacterium | reverse complement strand
TAATCAAGTAAGTTTGCCCAAATTTTTAAAATATTAATCTATCGTTAATTGATATTTGCTTAATACATTTGGCAATTGATGCATACTAAATTTGGCTTTGGTGACTATATTTTTATCTAAATCGATATTGAAATTGATTGCCGCTCTAAAATCTACATTAGATAAATTTGTGTTTTCAAATTTAGTTTGGGTAAGGTTGCAGTCTTTTAAATTAAGATTGGCCAAGTTAGCTTCAGAAAAATCTACATTTTGTAAACTACATTTTTGAATTAACGACCTCTTAAAATCAACTTTAAAAAAAGTAGCATATTCTAAATTACAATGGTTAAATGTTACTGCAAAAAAATCTAACCTACAGGTTTCGAACTGTACTCCTATCATTTTACAATGACGAAATTCAACATCCTTAAAACTAACCTGATAAATTTTGGTATTACTCAGGTTACAATTGGTGAAAACACATTCATCAAAATTACATTGAGATAAGTCTAAGTGGTTAAAATCGCAATCTATAAAATTGCAATATTCATAATCTGCAATTTCAAAATGATCTATATTAAAATTTAAGTTTTTAAATTCTTTACTATCTATAAAATTATGATTCATAGAACATTAACGTGTAAATACAAATTGATTATCTGTAGACAAACTATGGTCAAAAGCATAACCTTCATAGTCAAACTTTTTAACATCGTCTAACTGATCAATATTTTGATCTAAAATAAAACGCGTCATTAAACCACGAGCCTTTTTGGCAAAAAAGCCTATCATCTTTAACTGCCCATTTTTATAATCTTTAAACTGTGCTGTAACCACTGGTGATTTTACTTTCTTAAAATTGATAGCCTTAGCATACTCATTACTGGCCAGATTTAGCAAAAAGCTATCTTCTCCTAATTCTTCGTTTAAAGCATTAGTAAGTGTATCGCCCCAAATTTCGTACAAATTGTTTTTTCTCCTAATCTTTAATTTGGTTCCCATTTCTAAACGGTAAGCTTGAATTAAATCTAAAGGTTTTAGCAAACCATAAAGACCTGATAAAATTCTAACTTTCTCCTGCATAGCATCAATTTTATCTTCTGGTAGTGAAAACACATCTAAACCTTGATAAACATCTCCATTAAACGTATAGATAGCTGGTCTAGCATTATCTAAAGTAAATGGTAAATGCCAATCTTGATTTCTTTGCCAATTGAGTGCTCCCAAATTTTTTGAAATCGACATTAACTTAGATAATTGATTGGCCGATTTCTTTTTCAACACAGTATTTATTTTTTCTGCCTGTTCTAAAAATTGCGGTTGAGAATATCTCGAAATGGGCAATGTATCTTCAAAATTTAACGATTTGGCTGGCGATATAATAATTTTCATTTTAATTAAATCTATGCTTTAAACAATATATTTTTACATGTATTACTAACTATAGTTATTTTTGATGAATGGTATAGTTACGCCATTTTTCTATACATGTCGTAAAATCTTCTGGTAACTCAGAATCAAAATTCAAGCGTTTTTTAGTTATGGGGTGTGTAAATCCCAAAGTTTTGGCGTGTAACGCTTGTCGCGGAAGCACTTTAAAGCAATTGTCTACAAATTGTTTATACTTAGTATATGTGGTTCCTTTAAGTATACTGTTACCGCCATACCTTTCATCATTAAATAACGGATGACCAATATATTTAAAATGTGCTCTAATTTGATGGGTTCTTCCTGTTTCTAATTTGCATTGCACTAAGGTTACATAACTAAACCTTTCTACAACTTTAAAATATGTCTTGGCCGATTTACCGAATTCCCCATCAGGGAAAACATCCATCTGCAATCTGTTTTTAAAACTTCTTCCAATATGGCCCTCAATTGTGCCTTCATCCGCATCAAGATTACCCCAAACCAGGGCCAGATAAAGTCTATCTGTAGATCGATTAAAAAATTGACCTGCCAAATTAGCCATTGCAAATTCTGTCTTTGCAACCACTAAAAGTCCGCTGGTATCTTTATCAATCCTATGTACCAAACCTGGTCTTTCACTACTATTATTTGGTAGGTTTTCTATATGATGTATCAAACCGTTAACCAAAGTACCACTATAATTACCATGGCCAGGATGCACCACCATACCCGCTGGTTTATTAACTACAATAACTTCTTGATCTTCATAAACAATATCTAGAGGAATGTTTTCTGCCACTAAAAGATTTTCGTGTGGCGGATGAGCCAAAACAATTTTTACTTCATCTTTGGGCTTAATTTTATAATTGGCCTTCACCACTACCTCATTAACCAATACATTACCAGCCTTAATCGCCTGCTGAATTTTGTTACGCGTTGCATTCTCTATAAAATTCATTAGAAATTTATCTACTCTCAAAGGCTCTTGGCCCTCGCTAGCAACAAACCTATAATGTTCATAGAGGTCTTCATTAATGGTATCTTCTTGCTCGTTCTTCATCTATTAATTGTTAGCTGGTGCACCAATAGAATCTTTCTCTACCAATCCGTCACCCAGTACCAGATCAATGGCAGTCTCTTTTGGAAATTTATCTCCTGGCTTTATCTCTTTACCTTTTATTTCCAGAGCTCTAACTACATCTTTACCTAAATCAGGTATATACCGCTCCTCTCCTATTTTAAAACCTATAGATTTTAATTGGGTAATTACTTGTCGTTTAGTTTTATCTATTACTTCTGGTATTTCTATAATTCTAAAGTTTGAAGGATTTAATGTTAAATATATTTTTCTATTCTCCTTAACATAAGACCCGGCCTCTGGATCTTGCTCTATTACTGATTTTGGTGGATATTTTGGATTAAAACTTGCAGAGTCTATCACTACAAAAGACAACTTTTTATTGTCTAATATTTCTAAAGTTTCATCTATACTTAACTTAGATAAATCTGGTACTTCTATTTTTTCGTCGTGATGGGTATAAGTATCCATCCATTGCATTAACCCAAAAACTAATAGAATCGAAATAACCACTATAGCCATTATACTTACTAAAAACTCTTTGCTTTTAAAATACTGTAACATTGGTGTTTTTAAATTTAAGCTCCAAAGATAATTTTTTTTAAATACTCTTATTCTCTTATTAGCTAGTAATATTATTAAAAAATATTATCGGACTTAATTGTCCTTTATTAAAAAATTTATATCTTTGTCATATAAAAACTAACTAAATATGTTTTCAAAAGCATGCGAATATGCCATAAAAGCCGCCATCTACATCACTACGACCACTAGAGATGGAGAACGGGTAGGCTTGATTGCCATCGCCAAGGAGATTGATTCACCCGAAGCGTACACAGCAAAAGTGTTACAAAAACTAACTAAAAGTAACATTATAAAATCTATTAAAGGGCCCTCTGGTGGATTTGAAGTAAACAAGACCATGGCCAATCAAATTAAACTACAAGATGTTGTCAAAGCTATTGATGGAGATAATATTTACAGTGGTTGCGCATTAGGTTTTCATACTTGTAGCGAAGAAAAGCCTTGTCCGGTTCACTATGATTTCATAAACATTAGAAATAGTTTAAAAGATTTATTAGCCACAACCACTTTAATGGATTTATCACAAAATGTAAATCAAGGAATATCATTTCTAAAACAATAAAATATAATACTAATGAATACATTAACACAAAAAACCATAGGTACCTTTGTTACAGAAGATTTTAGAACGGCCAACGTATTTCAAAAATACGGTATAGACTTTTGTTGTCGAGGCGGCAGAACGATAGCCGAGG
>JAUIJW010000017.1 GCA_030431085.1 Bacteroidia bacterium | reverse complement strand
GGTTTTTTCGGTAACCAAATCATCTTCTTCTATTTCTTCATGGACATACTGATCTATTTTATTAAAAACCATAAGCGTTGGCTTATCAAATTTTTCATTAGGTGGGGTAATCTCTTCTAATATACCGTTAACAGAGGTAATGTGATCTTCAAAGTTTTTATGAGAAATATCAACCACATGCAATACAAGGTCTGCTTCACGCACCTCATCTAATGTAGATTTAAATGATTCTACAAGCTGCGTGGGTAACTTTCTTATAAACCCTACGGTATCTGTCAATAAAAAAGGAATATTTCTAATAACTACTTTTCTTACCGTTGTATCTAAAGTGGCAAATAACTTATTTTCTGCAAACACATCGCTTTTGCTAATCACATTCATAAGGGTAGATTTGCCCACATTGGTATACCCTACAAGCGCTACCCTAACCATTTTGCCCCTATTCTTGCGCTGAATTGCCATTTGTTTATCAATGGTTTTTAACTTTTTTTTGAGCAACGTAATTTTATCACGAATAATCCTTCTATCCGTTTCGATTTCAGTTTCCCCAGGTCCTCTCAAACCAATCCCTCCTTTTTGCCGTTCTAGGTGAGTCCACATTCTCGTTAAACGTGGTAATAAATATTGACATTGTGCTAACTCTACTTGTGTTCTTGCATACGACGTTTGCGCTCTTTGGGCAAAAATATCTAGGATTAGATTGGTTCTATCCAGAATTTTACAATTCAATATCTTTTCAATATTTCTTAATTGGGCAGGAGATAATTCATCGTCAAAAATGACTGTTTCAACATGATTGGCATCAATAAAGTCTTTAACCTCTGCCAATTTACCAGAACCAATAAATGTTTTTGGATTAGGAAAATCTAACTTCTGAGTAAACCTTTTAACTGCAGTACCTCCAGCCGTAAATGTTAAAAACTCCAATTCATCTAAATATTCTTTAGATTTTTCTTCATCTTGTAGGTTAGTAATCACTCCAATGAGTACTACATTTTCAATCTTAATCTTTCTTTCTTCTATCATACTGCAAATTTACACAGCTTTTTCTAGATACACTTTATTTTTGAGCGGTTTACTGTTTAATCTGCCAAAATTCTAATATTATCGATTTCATAAGTTGTTGTCAATTGTGGGTCTCCGCCCTGATATCTAAACCCTATTACAAATTCTTTCCCCACACATGCCAATCCAATTTTACCAGATGACTCCCAATTTGAATCATAACTATGTGGTGGCCCTACTGGAATATGCGCCTTTAATTGTTGCCAGTTAGCTTCTTTTATATCTCCCTTAAAATCTTCAGCAACCCATACTGTAAGTAATTTTCCGTTATCATAATAAGCCTTGGTATCAAATTCGAGATAAGCATTTTTAAAAGCACCCCTATTAATTAGTGGAGTTATCAACCATGATTGCACTGTGTTTTCTCCAGAATTGAAGGCAGAAATCCTTACCAAAGTATTGCCCAATGATGTGCCCTTTGAAAATCTTTCATTGCCAAAATTTATGTTCGTGTTCATCCAACCATTATCTTCAAGTTCTCTTGTTTTGGTTATCGATTCAAAATCTTCTAAAAAGAGTATCCTTTGTCCTTCAAAACTTTGTTGCTCACAACTCAAAAAACTAGGATCGCACCTCTCAGTATTCGTAAAATCAATCTCAGAAGGGTCATTAATCACTAATACAAACTTTTCACCATAAAAATCTTTAGATAAAATGGCTTTAATACTTCCGCTATTCTCTGAAATTAAATTAGTTTTAAAACTGGCATAAACACTGGTTTTTAATATGGTGGTTAATTGATTATCGCACTGCCAAAGCACGCGTTCTGCGTCAAACGAATCGTAAGGTTCTCCAGCTAGGGTTTTATTGAGTTCATCATACTTAAATTGAACATTTTTTAGATGAATAAACGTGTTTACATGATTCTCTTTAAAATTTTCAAGCTTTATTTCTTTAGGAATTATTGGAGTAGAGATTGTAGATCTTATTATAAAATCATCAAGTAACGATTCCGGAATTGAAGATAAACTACCCTCTCTCTGCATACCTATTTTATAACAACCAGAAGTGTTTTGTATAGACAAACCAGCCATTTTAAGGTAAACTTTTCTGCCTAAATTGTACTTTTCGAAATAACTTTTTTGATCGATCCATATTTCAACTCCAGCTGTTGGATTTTCAGGCAAGTCTTGTATGATAAGCTTTTTATACCAATTGTTTGCTTCGTCACTCGATATCACATAGCCTTCAATGGTCGCATTATCATGTTGAGAAAATGTATAAACTTCATCATTTGATTGGTCGGCAGTTTTTTTTATAGACTCTATCGAGGTGTTTACTTCAATTACTGGTTCTATACTTTGGGGTTTAGGGATTGAAAAATCATTTAAATCGGCACAGCCATATAATATCAATAGTGATAATATGACATATAATTCTTTATAATTTATGGTAATCATAATATTAGATTTAAATTCTTACATATATCGATACAAAAAATGTAGTTCCGTAGCCATACCAGTATTTGGGTCCAAACAATGGTTTCTCTCTTGTTCGATCTTCTAATAATGTTTTATAATTAGCATTTCTAGACTGTTCGTAACCTCCTGTTTGGTATTTTGTATTGAGAATATTGCTAAGGCTTACGAAACAACCCACATAGTAGTTTTTAATTTTCCATGATTTACCTCCAACGGCATTCACTAAAAAATAGGAGTCGAATTTTTCTTGTCTTAACAATTGTTGAGCCACCGCTTCATCGTAATCATTTATAGGTAATCCATCTTGATCTAAATAAAAGTTTTTGGTCCTGATTATGGGCGCTATATCTACAAAGGTTTTATTAAAAAAATTACCTGTTAATCCTATCCACCAATATTTTGGGTCGCTATACTCAAATCCTAATGAAAATGCTTGCTGAGGGCCATTGGCCATAAAATAATTTTTTAAGGCTGCAGAACCGTAATCTATAGTTCCTGCAAAAGCATCTGAGGTAATGTATAGGTTTGGATTGTTATTGTAAATTGCCTGACCTATTGAGGCTACCCCTTTTAATTTTAAACTACTAGTTAAATTAATGGTAGATGCCCATTCTAAGCCAAAATGTTGCTGACCAACCCCAGTGAGTACCTCTTGAACAAAAGCGGTATTTTCTGCTTGGTCTAATCCTACCAAGCCATCGGCATAATAAAATGAAATCTCTGTTTGATCTTTAATATTGATCCCGTAGATAGATATTTTCGTTTCAAATTTTTGATGCCTCCACAAATAACTTAAGTCTAATGCAGCTATTTTTTCTGAAGCTAAATTATCCACCACTCTATTGCTCTCTCTAATGTTTGAAAAAGTGTTTTTTAAGCTAGGTGGTTTACTAAAAAATTCTATATTTCCTCGTAATATATGTCTACCTGTAAGTTTGTATAACCCGCCTAGATTAATCCCAAAATCATTAAAATTTAGGGCCATACTTTTACCTAAAGATAAGTTCCCTGGATATTTACCATTTTCGTAAAGACCCTCTCTTTGATATGTGCTATTTTGCCATTGTAATGAACTTTTTAGGTCTAATTTTTTTGTATGATAATTTAACTGCACAAAACCATTTAATTGACTAGCATACAGGTTATAGCGATACTTAAATTTTTCTCCCTTAGTTATAATTCTATTGGGGTTTTGTAAATTGTTTTGAGCTTCTACAATATTATCTGCATATATATCAACGTCAAGAAATCCTTCCGCGCCAAGCAAATCTTCCATTCTGGCGTAATGCTCTCCTTTAAAGTTTTTATAACTAAGGGTTGTATTCAACTGCCATTGATGAGATATATTCCAATTTATCATGTTGTTGATCGCCCACAGACGTTCTTCTCTTACATCATTATACAAAGCATAAATGGCATTTTTTCTATCATTATTATTGGTATTGGCCTCATAAAGACTTTGCCATTTGATTTGCCCATTTTCTAAAAAATCTTGTTCTGCTAAATAAGCCTTTTCATAATCTGGATTTTGCTGATCTCTTAAAAAGTAGCTTGGTAATTTTTGATAGTAAGTGGGATCTGGATTTATACCTCTACCAATAATGGTTTTGTTACCCTCACCATCTTCAACTATTTGTGCTCCTCCATAATCTAGTCTTGAATTGGCAATTTGTCCAAACTGATAATTTAAATTGCTATGGATTTTTAGCTTTTCATTCGCCTGGTAAAAATGATTCATTTGAAAAATTGGCTGACTCACTTCTTTGATTCTTGCACTTCTAACTTTACCCTGTTGTGTTCCCCAATTAGGGTTGTAATCATTGGCTTTTAACCGATAAACTTCATTGGTAATCGCTCCTGATTTCCCCCTCTGATTATAAGCGTATAAGGCCGTAAAATTAAGTTGGTGCTGGTTTGATAATTTTTTATCGATCGCTGTAAATATCGAACCCGCCAAATAAGGTGTGCCTTCTTTAAAGCCAGTAGACCCAAATCGATACGACCCGGAGACTGAAACATTCCAACCATTGGCTAACGTACCAGAATGATAACTCAACATAGCTCTACCCAAATAGGTTCTATTGCTCATAGCATACGACAATTTAAGGCCTTTTCTATAGGCTTTACTTATGGTTGAGATATTAGTTGTGCCTCCAATCTCATTAAAATTATATGGGCTCGGATTAAATCCCTCGCTAATTTCTTGGTGCCGGAGCACATCATTTAAACCGCCAATATTAGACCATTCTACCCTGTGGGTAAACATTTGGTTAATCTTATGTCCGTTAAGCATTACAGTTTGGTATTTACTATCGACTTGCCGAGGTCTAAAAAATGTTGGACTAAACTCATAGGCCGTTGTTCTTTGAAACAAGTTTAAACTAGAAGTTAGTATCCCTGTTATATTCGATGATTCTGTAGCATCTGAAAGATCTAAATCTTCGGGCAATAAGGTAATGATGCCTTCATCAATAACTTGATCGAAGTTTGTTTCTAAAAAAATGGTTCCTAAATCATAAAATAATACTTGTTTATTAATTGTAATTGGGATTATTCTTTCTGAATAATTTATCGCAGAAATACGTATTTGAAATGTTCCATTTGGTAAATTTTTAAAAATAAATTCACCTTGAGTACCGGTTTTTACTCTTCTATCAAGTGGAGACAATTCTACTAAAACGTTCGCCAAAGTGTCTTTTTGTTTTTTATTTAAAATAACGCCTTTTATATAGCCTGTTTTTTGAGCTGTTACTCCAGAAATACTGAAAATAAAAATACTGAGAAAAGACAATCTCATAAGCATAATACACTGAATATAAGGTTGGTTAATTTGTAATTATTAATTCTAGGTTCCTAAAAAAGTTAACATTCAAAAAAAATGTGTTATTTATGTTTACTTTTAAATTGTAGAAACACTAATAGGAAAGATTTTGTTTTTATTTACAAATGAAGCTTCATATATCGTTCTTATTTTTACTAATTCTACTTATTTCACCCCCTCAATTTCAAACCAATGATTATAAAATAAGAACGATTGCTTTTTATAATGTTGAGAACCTTTTTGATACCATAAATCACCCCAATACTTTCGATGATGATTTTACGCCTAACGGTAAGAATCGATATAACTCAAAAGTTTACCATCAAAAAATCAATAATATTGGTCAAACTATATATACTATTGGGCGCTCTAAAAGCAAAATGTCACCGGTGCTAATTGGGCTTGCCGAAATAGAAAATGATTCTGTTTTACAAGATTTAATGACTCTATCTAAGCTTAAAAATTATCCTTACCGCTCTATTCATTTTAATTCTCCCGATCAACGCGGCATTGATGTTGCACTTCTTTATCAAAAAAAATATTTTAAACCAATACATCAAGAAAAATTTGAAGTCAAATTGTGGAATGACTTGGGACAGCGCATTTACACTAGAGACATCCTCTTAGTGAGTGGTGTTCTAGACGACGAATTGATTCATCTCATTATTGGCCATTGGCCTTCACGCCGTGGTGGCCAACAAAAAAGTGCTCCAAAAAGACAAAAAGCAGCTTATGTTACCCAACAAATTGTAAATCGATTACAAGAAGAATACTCCAATCCTAAAATTATTCTGATGGGTGATTTTAACGATAACCCTACTAATCAAAGTCTTTTAACCCTCACACAACAGAACGATTCACTATTTTACAATCCCATGCTTACTATGTATAAAAACGGTTTAAATAGTTTGGGTTATAGAGATCGGCTGTATTTATTCGATCAAATTTTAGTCTCTCCTAATCTATGCGGTACTTCTTATAGCAATTTTAAATATTATCAAGCTGGTATTTTTAATCCCGATGTTTTAATTCAATCTACCGGAAAATATAAGGGGTATCCGTTAAGAAGCTTCGAAAACAATAAATATGTAAACGGTTATAGTGATCACTTTCCCGTCTATATTTACCTCCTCAAAAAATAAATACATCTTAAATGCGTTAACCATTCTCACTCTAAAAATCTTCTATGAAAAAAAGTATTACCGTTTTCACCTGTCTTTTTATGACACTTTTTACTTTTGGGCAAATAAAATTTGAAAAAGGTTACTACATCAACAACAAGAATGAGAAAAAAGTTGGTTGGATTAAAAATATTGGTTGGAAAAATAACCCTGACAAAATTGAATATAAAAACGATAAAAATAGTTCGGCAAAAGTACTTTATACTCAAGACATTAAAGCGTTTGGAGTTGGTCAATTCAAATACGTACGATTTGACGTAAAAATAGATCGGTCGAGTCCTCTACTTTCTAAGCTAAACACTGTAAAAACTCCAGAATATCATGACGAGACCTTATTGCTCAAAGAACTGGTTGAAGGCTATTATTCTTTATTTAGTTATACCGATAGCAATTTGAAGGTGTTTTTTAAATTAGAAAATCAACTAGATATTGAACAGCTCTTTTACAAAAAATATAAAATAACGGAGTATAAAATTGGTGAAAATAATAGCTTTAAAACTCAATTAATTTCATTTTCACAATGCTCAACGATATCTCACCAAAAACTTAATAATTTATCCTATTCACAAAACGAATTAGTTAAATTATTTATAAAAGCCAATCAATGTAAAGATCGTAACTATTCTTACGTGGCTAAAAAGTCTAAAAGTAAATTTTATTTAACTGCAAGACCAGGTCTTATTCTTAATTCACTTGCTTACAAAACCACTCCAAACAGTACCTCGCCGGCAAAAACTACAATTGATTTTGGTACTAAACCCTCTTTTAGAGTTGGCTTAGAAGCCGAAGTTATCTTTGGTTTTAATAAAAACAAATGGAGTTTCATTTTCGAGCCATCTTACAACGGTTACAGTGCTAGAACAACAGAAAAAACAAATTCATTTTACGAAGGTGAATTAACCTATTCTATATTAGAATTAGCTTTAGGTATTCGTCATTATTTCTTCTTAAATGACACCTCTAAAATTTTTGTGAATTTTAACTTTATTCCTATTGTTGATTTAGGGTCAAAACTTGATTTTGATGATCCCTATAGAAATTCTTTTGAGTTTTCTAGCACTCGAGATTTCAGTTTAGGTTTAGGCTATAACTATCGCCAAAAACTTAGTTTCGAGTACCGATATTATTTAGGAAGAAAAGAAACTATGCCCAACCTTTTGACAAGGCATGAATCTGATGCCCAATACATGTCATTTATTCTAGGTTATACTCTATTTTAAAAATTATATTTAACTTGCCCTCTCAAACAATAACTTATGAAAAATATCATTTCACTAGCCGTTATCATTTTAATTAGTTCTTGGTCATTTGCGCAAAATATTACCCATGAAATCAAAATGCCTTACAACAAAGAATTTGATTCTATTGTTAAAGTAAAAAACATTCAACCTAATGAAGAAATTAAGGTTTATACTCAGTACCAAGTAGATGATAACGAGCAAATTGTAAATATAAAAACCAAAGGTACAGATCCTATTTTCGAAAAAGAAGCCCGGTTAATTTTACAAAAATATTTAAATGAAACAGAAGGTACAGAAAATGAAAAAGAACCCAACAAAAAATATACTTCTGTAGTAATTATGAAAATTAGTGATTAAAATAAGGCTTTAACTATATCTAGCATACTTCCAACCTTGATAATTTCAATTTGATAGTTTTGGTTTGGTATTTTATTATATTTTGACAGCACAATTTTATCAAATCCTAATTTCTCAGCTTCTAAAATTCTTTGTTCTACTCGATTTACTGCTCTTATTTCTCCAGACAAACCTACTTCGGCCGTAAAACATATATTTGGTGCAATTACCTCATCTTCATTAGAAGATAAAATTGCTGCAATTACTGCCAAATCAATGGCCGGATCTTCTACCCTTAATCCGCCAGCAATATTTAAAAAAACATCTTTGGTGCCTAATCTAAAACCAGCCCTTTTTTCTAAAACGGCTAATAACATATTGAGTCTTTTAATATTATAGCCCGTAGCCGATCTTTGTGGTGTACCATAAACGGCTGTGCTCACGAGAGCCTGAACCTCTATCATTAAAGGCCGCATCCCTTCAATAGTCGCTGCGATAGCAGCGCCCGTTAAATCAGCATCTTTTTCAGAAATAAGTATTTCAGAAGGGTTTTCAACCTCTCTTAATCCTGTATTTTGCATTTCAAAAATACCCAATTCAGCTGTAGACCCAAATCTATTCTTTTGGGCTCTTAAAATTCTATAACTGTGGTTTCTATCTCCTTCAAATTGCAAAACCACATCTACCATATGTTCTAAAATTTTTGGTCCGGCAATCGCTCCATCCTTTGTAATATGCCCAATCAAAATAACTGGAATATTTGTTTCTTTGGCAAACTTTATCAGTTCTGCTGTGGTTTCTCTTATTTGCGAAATACTCCCAGGTGATGCTTCAATAGTATCTGTATGTAAAGTTTGTATAGAATCTATGACTAATACTTGCGGAGAATTTGTCTCTATTTCTCGAAAAATATTTTGCGTTTTCGTTTCTGTTAAAATCAAACACTCTTTATTGTGATTGGCTAAACGCTCTGCTCTCAACTTAATTTGTGATTGACTTTCTTCTCCCGACACATACAATACCCTTTGTTGCATTAAAAGTGCTATTTGCAAAAGTAACGTTGACTTACCTATACCGGGTTCACCTCCTAAGAGTACTATTGACCCCGTAACTAATCCTCCTCCTAAAACTCTATTGAGTTCATGATTATTGGTATTTAGTCTCGATTCTTGTGTACTGGTAATTTGATCAATCTTTAACGACTTAGCGGCTTTTTTTGTTGCTGGTTGTGTGGCCCAGCTCCTTTTTTCTTCTTTTTGAACAATTTCTTCTACAATGGTGTTCCACTCATGGCAAGAAGTACACTTTCCAATCCATTTTGGAAATTGAGCACCACAGTTCTGACAAAAAAAGGTAGATTTTACTTTAGCCATATCTATATCGTTTTTAATGCTAGATTCTCACCATCAAAAACAGCGTAGGTAAAATGACTAATCCAATCCCCAGTATTGATATAAGTTGAGCGCTCACCCACCTTTAACTCCATGGGCAAATGTCTATGTCCAAAAACGAAATAATCAAAATGCTTGGTTTCTAACTTTCGCTTGGCATATAATGCCAGCCATTCATTTTCTTCACCCAAAAACTTGATGTCTTCATCTCCCGAGATCAATTTATTTTTAGTAGATAAATACTGCGCCAATTTAACGCCTAAATCTGGATGTAACCAACGGTAAAGCCATTTAGAAAAGGGATTAGTAAACACTTTCTTCATCCGCTTATAACCTTTATCTCCTGGCCCTAGCCCATCTCCATGACCGATTAAAAAAGTTTTATCATTAAAGCTGAACTCCTGCGGTTTATGGTAGGTGGGTATTTGTAGCTCTTTCTCAAAATATTCTTCCATCCAAAGGTCATGATTGCCTACAAAAAAATATATAGGTATTCCTTCATCTCTCAGCTCGGCTAATTTACCTAAAACTCTCACAAATCCTTTAGGAACAACGCGTTTATATTCAAACCAAAAATCAAATAAATCACCCAATAAAAAGATAACGGCGGCATCTTGTTTGATGGTGTGAAGCCAAGCCACAAACTTTTTCTCTCTTTTCTGGCTTTCTTCAATAGAAGGCACACCAAAGTGCTGATCTGAAGCGAAATATATTTTTTTTCCTAATGGAATATTCATTTGCTCTTCTTTAATCTTCTGCTTGATCTGATGCAAACCATTCTGCATAAGAATTATTTGTTTCGTATAACTTTAACGAATGTAAGGAAACATTTTTAGGTAGTTGTACCCGAATTCTATTGGCAAAATCAAAAAGCATTAACTCACTTGTAGGTTGATAGGGTACTAGAACTACTTTAGAGGAATGACTCTCAATTTTATCGGCCAAAGCTTTATGTGGCGAATTAGCGTTAAGTACTACTGCATGATCGAATTTATGGACTATTTCTTGATTTACAATGTTCTTCAAATCACCAAAATCTAAAACCATACCATTTTTGGGGTGATTGGCATCGGAAATTGGCGTACCAATAACCGTAACATATAATTGGTAACTGTGCCCATGAATGTTTCTACACTTACCATCATAACCATGAAGGGCATGTGCTGTTTCAAAATCAAAATGTTTGGTGATTCTTATTTTATTCATCTCTTAATTCTAGAAACACTATGGTATAACTTTTAACTCTTTACCTACCTTAATAAAGGCATTAATTGCTTTATCGAGGTGTTCACGTGTGTGTGCAGCACTCAATTGCACTCTTATTCTAGCCTTTTCTCTAGGAACCACTGGAAAGAAAAATCCAATAACATAAATACCTTCTTCTAAGAGTTTATTGGCCATCGTTTGCGATAGTTTAGCATCGTAAAGCATTACTGGAACAATGGCGGCATCGGCACCAACCAAATCAAATCCTGCCGCTTCCATTTGGGTTCTAAAATAATTGGTGTTATCTTCTAAGCGATCTCTTAAACTGGTATCGTTTTCTATCAAATCAAAAACTTTTAGCGAAGCACCTACTATGGCTGGAGCTAAAGAATTAGAGAATAAATATGGTCTAGAACGCTGTCTTAATATCTCAATAATTTCCTTTTTACCAGTAGTATATCCGCCCATGGCACCACCTAAAGCTTTACCTAAAGTTCCGGTAACAATATCTACCCTGTCCATTACATTTTTCAGCTCTACAGTAACTCTTCCGGTTTTACCGATAAAACCTGCTGCATGGCACTCGTCTACCATAACCATGGCATCGTACTGTTCTGCTAAATCACAAATTTTATCTAATTGTGCTACAATACCATCCATTGAAAACACTCCATCTGTGACAATAATTTTAAAACGGTGGTTTTGTTGATTGGCCTCTATCAATCGCGCTTCAAGCTCTTCCATATTATTGTTTTCATAACGATATCTTGCCGCCTTGCACAATCGTACACCGTCAATAATAGAAGCATGATTTAAAGAATCTGAAATAATAGCATCTTCCTTGGTCAATAGAGGTTCAAATACACCACCATTGGCATCGAATGCTGCCGCGTAAAGAATGGTGTCTTCTGTTTTATAAAAACTAGCAATTTTTTGCTCTAGGGCTTTGTGAATATCTTGAGTTCCACAAATAAATCGTACCGACGACATACCATAGCCATGTGTATCCATTACCTCTTTCGCCGCTTGTATTACCTCTGGGTGGTTTGATAACCCAAGATAATTATTAGCACAAAAGTTAATCACCTCTTCACCGGTAGAAATCTTAATGACTGCGTCTTGAGAACTGGTTATAATTCGCTCTGTTTTATATAACCCTGCCTCTTTAATATTGGCTAGTTCTTGTTGTAATTGTTCTTTTATTTTTCCGTACATAATCATTGTATTGAGAATTACAAAAGTAATCAATATTCTGCTGTAATTTACAGCTTATTGCTGTACATGATTTAAAACATATATATGTACTTTTGCAAAGTAATTTATTTACTATGGCTAGAGACGAACAATTAAAATTACAATGGGAAACACTGCAAGTAAAAATTTCTGAAAAGTTTGGAGGTGGGGAGCTTTTAGACATAGATGCTATTATTTATTTAATTGGTATTCAAGAACTTGGAAAAGGGCACCAACGTTTTAAAAAAGATGACAAACTCAATATCATGCATATCGCTATATGTACTCTTCTTGAACCATTTGGCTTTTATGCCTTTGATTATTTTGATGAAGACGGTTGGCCACATTATAAAACCTTAGATGAGTTACCCAACCTTAAACCTGGCGAACAAAGTGTTTTGATGAAAGAAGCTGTGGTTATGTATTTTGAAAAGAAGGGATTTAAATTTTGAATTACCTCTCTTTATCCCTACTATATTTTAACAAATTTAATATGAAAAATATCCTTTATATTCTTATTTTATCTATTAATGTTTTTAATGCTCAAAATAATGAAAAGATAGTAGTTGGGTATCTTGATGAATTTGGAAATTATACAGATAAAGAGCATGCTGTTTATTTTGAGAGTACTTCGCGATTTAATAAGAATTTGCACAAATATCAAAAATATGTTCTTGAAGATTCTATTACCGCTCAAATAGTGGAGAATTATTACTATGATGATAATAATAAAAAACAAGGTAAGTATATTTCTTATGCAAAAAACGGTTTGCCCAATTCTAGTGGCTATTTTAAGGATGGTTTTAAAATTGGAATATGGAAATATTATTATAATTCTATCGATGGTGTATCTCAAGTGAGAGAACAAGTTACATATAGATCAAACCTAAAAACAGGAAAGTTTAAACTGTTTCATAAATCAGGAGAATTACTTGGTGAAGGTGAAAATTTAAATGACCAGTTATTTGGTGTATGTAAATGGTATTTTGAGAATGGACAAATAAGCTCTATGGAAGTTTATAATAATAAGGGAAAATTAACCGAAATCAAACAATGGGATGAACAGGGAGTTGAAAGAAAAAAAGATTTCAGAGTTAAATTTGAGGATAAACAAATGAAAAACATATCTGAAATACTTGGCACAAGGGTAGAGAATGTTCTTTCTAATCAAAACATTTCTTTAAATCTCAATGAAAATGAAAAGTATAAACTTTTTGCTAAATTCCAAGTTGATAAAGAGGGGAGAATAAAAAATGTAAATGTTAGAGGGCCTTCAAGTAAGCTTGAAGATTTAGTAAAAAGAACTATCCAAAATTAAAGAATTAAACCGATCTATTATCATAATCAACCAACAGATATGAATTTAACATTACCTATTACTATAATTAAAGGTAAAATTGAAATCTCAATGCCTATTAGTTTTAATTAAAAATAGATTGTTCAACGAAGCTTGGAATCTAATTTTTAAGGCAACAAAGCATTATTTCCTAAGTTTTATACCACCTCAAACATTTTACCAGGTAGAGGCCTGGTTACCCCTTTGAGTTCTAAGTTAAGTAAATACGTTGCTGTTTGGTGTATGGGTAATTGACAGTTCAAGGCAATATTATCTAAGCTCTGCTGCCCTTGACGTTCTAAATAATTATAGATCTGCTGTTCCACTTTATTTAAATCAACAAACAATTCTTTTTGAATGGGTTGAGATGAGCTAGTTTCATTGTCCCAATTTAAAAGATAGGCTAGGTCTTTAGCAGATTGCAATAAACTTGCCTGGTTGGTTTTAATTAAATGATTACATCCTTTACTAAATTTATCGGTTACTCGCCCTGGCAAAGCAAACACATCTCGATGGTATGAATTGGCCAATTGAGCTGTAATCAATGAGCCCCCTTTTTCTGCAGACTCAATAACAATGGTTGCTTGCGATAGGCCAGCTACTATTCTATTGCGTTTTACAAAATTTTCTCTATCAGGATTCGTTCCTGAGCAAAACTCTGTTAGCCATCCACCATGAGTTAACATACGGTTGGCGGTTTTTTCGTGTTTTTTGGGGTAAATCCTATCACATCCATGGGCCAAAACACCTACCGTTTCCAAATCATGCTGAACCGCTAGCTGATGGGCTAAAATATCTACTCCATAGGCCAGACCACTAATGATAACTGGATTATATTTTTTTAATTCCTCAACAAAAGTCTCTAAGTAGGCTTTACCATAATTGGTCATATGCCGAGTTCCAACGATACTAATAATTCTTTTCGGGTTTAAACTCATACAGCCTTTTACAAAAATTAGAACGGGACCATCTACACAATGCTTGAGATATTGGGGGTAAGTTTGTTCTAAAAAATGAATCGCTTGTATGTTTTCATTGTTAATAAACTGTATTTCTTGTTCCGCTTTAGCAAAACTTTCAACAGAATTTAGCGCTTTAACATGACGTTGACCAACACCTGTAATCTTTATTAAATTTTTGGGGTTCTCTTTAAAAATTCCTTCAACAGCACCAACTGCATTAAGCATTTTTTTTGCGGTTACATCGCCTATACCATTGGTGTTTTTTAATGCTAAAAAGTAATATAACGTACGATTTTCCATACTAAATTGATGATTTTCAATATACAAAACATTTGTTAATAAAAACGGTACAAAATTTTAAATTGAGGTCTGATTTTTTTTAGATTTGTTTTAAGAATTTACCCTATCTTAAAAATTTTAGCGTTTGAAACTGGCCAACTACATTAGCGATTTATTATATAGATACGAATGTGTAATTATTCCCGGATTTGGAGGTTTTGTAACCAATCAAAAATCTGCAATTATAGATGCAGATAAGCAAACGCTTAACCCACCTTATAAGCAAATTTCATTTAACAAGCACCTACAAAACAACGATGGTTTACTGGCAAATTATATCGCTTGCGTTGATAAGATAAAATATAATTGCGCCTTAAATTTCATCAAATTTGAAATTGAAAGTTGGGAAAAAAAGCTAGCTCAAGATGAATTGGTTTTAGATGCCATTGGTTCGTTCCGTTTAGAAAACAACCACTTACATTTTGAGCCGCAAAAAGGGTTAAACTACCTTACTTCTTCTTTTGGTCTTGGTACTGTAGTGGCTCCAGAAGTAAAAAGAGAAACTTACCAAAAAGAGGTTGAAAAAATTGAAGATAAAGCTCCCGTTTATCTTAGTCCTGAAAAAAGAAACAAGCCTCATTATTTGAAATACGCTGCTATTTTTGTACTTGGTCTTTCAACCATCGCTTTAGGCGGCAAACTTGTTCGTGATTATATACAACAGAACACCATTGCAGAGGCTCACGACCTACAAAATAAAGCACAACAAAAAATTGAAAGAGCTACTTTTGTTATTTCAGATCCATTACCAACATTAAACCTTAATGTTACTGGGCAAAAAAAGACATTCCATGTTATCGCTGGAGCTTTTAGGTTTCCAGAAAATGCCGAAAAAAAAATGAGCCAACTTAAGCATGAAGGCTATCCATCGCAAATTTTAGGTGTTAACAAATGGAATTTAACCGTTGTATCTTACGGAAGCTATGCCAACAAAGAGGAGGCTAGAGCCGTATTAGATAACATTAAATCTAATGTGGCTAAAGATGCTTGGTTATTAACTCAAGAATTTTAGTAATTAATTACTACTTTTGCGGTCTCGAAAAAAGCATTTTAAAATGACGGCAAAAACACCCAAAGAATCACTTACTATACTTACAGATTTAGTACTTCCTGGAGAAACAAACCCATTAGATAATTTATTTGGTGGCGAGTTATTGGCAAGAATGGATCGTGCCTCTAGTATTGCAGCCAGAAGGCATTGTAGACGTATTGTAGTTACTGCCTCTGTAAATCATGTAGCGTTTTCTAAAGCTGTTCCGGTTGGTAGTGTGCTCAATATAGAAGCCAAAGTATCGCGAGCTTTTAAAAGTTCTATGGAAATTTTTGTTGACGTTTGGATGGAGGATAGAGAATCTGGCCAGAAAACTAAGGTCAACGAAGGCATTTATACGTTTGTAGCTGTAGACGAAACCAACACACCGGTGGCTGTTCCGCAAATTATTCCAGAAACCGAATTAGAAAAAGAGCGCTACGATAGTGCTTTAAGAAGAAAACAATTAAGCTTGGTGTTATCTAAAAAAATGAAACCTAGTGAGGCTACAGAGCTAAAAGCACTATTCAAGTAAACTGGTTTAAAACTGTTTTAATCGAATTGAAATAACCTCGGCCAAAAAGATTAAGATGTACTAAGTTAGGGTAGAGATTATTAATCTCTATTCTACGCTGCCAATCGACTTCTAAGGGGTAAGCTTCATTATAAACCGATATATACAATGGATTAAACCCTCCGAAAAGCTGGGTCATAGCAAGATCCATTTCACGATGGCCATAGTAAATAGCTGGATCAATAAATACAGGTGTTTGCTCTAAACCACACATGATATTGCCTCTCCATAAATCGCCATGTAATAATGAAGGGACTTCACGAGGTAAAATATGATCTAGTTTTTTATGCAAATGGTCAAATTGCTTAAGCTCCTTTTCGCTCAATAGATTATGTTCAAAAGCCCTTTTAACCAATGGATTTAGACGTTTTGTAATAAAAAAAGTGGTCCAATCCTCTGTTTGAGTATTATCTTGTTTTAATGAACCAATATAATTATCATACCCTAAACCAAAGTGATGTGATGTATTCTGATGGAGTTTTACCAGATTTAATGCTAAGCTTTCCCAAAATTTAGGCGTTACCGGTTCTTCCTTAATATAAGCAAGTAATAGGTATTGCATCTCTTCATCACTAAAACAATCTAATGGCTGAGGTATAGCAACTCCAGCAGATTTTAGTAACATCAATCCTTTCTTTTCTTTAGCGAGCATGTTAGGAAATCGATCTGCGCTATTTATCTTAACCACATGATAATCGCTCTCAGTTTCTACGAGGTAAACCCGATTGATATCACCTCCCGCCAGAGGTGTAAACGTTTTTATTCTTTGATTAAGCTGTTGGGTTATACGCTCGATGCTATCCATAGATATTAATTAAAGTGTATATTAAAACACCCTAAAATCTTGTGTAGTGGTTTAAATTTTATAAACCCACTCTTCTGGATTTTGTCTTTTTATTTCTTTAAACAACACAAAGGCCAGAATGGTTTTTCCATTAGTTTTATCTGTATGAATCGTGCCTAAAGTTTGTTTCGTGGTTACTACATCTCCGGTTTTAACTGTGACATTATCTAAATTTTTGTAGACAGATATATACTTTCCATGCTGAACCAGTACCGCCTTAATATTACCTGGCAATACCTGTATAGCCATCACTTTGCCATTAAAAATAACACGGGCTTTAGCATTTTTTTCTGTGGCATAAAACACCCCATTACTTTCTATTGTGATTCCCTTTAAGGTAGGATGCGATTGTGTACCAAAACGTCTAACAATAACCCCTCTTTCTACTGGTGAAGGGAGTTTTCCTTTATTAGACACAAAGTCTTTTTCAAGTTGTTTAGCTTCAGGTGTTAAAGCAAATCTGGTACTTTTTGTATTTCCCTTACTATTCGATTTTGCAATGGCCTCTTTAATCAATTTTTCTATTTGCCGATCTATCTTTTTCTCTTCACGCTGTTTTTTCTTAATCTGAGTGATATATTTTTTCTCCTTTTCCTTAACAGATTTAACCAATGTTTCTTGAGAGCTTTTTTCTCGGTGTATGCTATCCTTCTCCTTTTGATTAAGCATTAGTAAAGCTTCTTTTTGCGCCTTAGTATCTTTAAGAAGATCGTTTAAATTTTCAAGTTTTAAAGTTTCCTTAATAATTTCTTCTCCTTGCTCTTCTCGATAATCTGCAAATTGTTGAAGATATTGCAGACGCTTGTAGGCTTGCATAAAATTCTCTGAAGACAGTAAAAACATCAAACGGCTTTGTTTGGTTTTACTTTTATAAGATTGTACCACCATCTTAGCATAATCATCTTTAAGCACTTTGAGTTTCTTTTGCATGAGCTCTACTTCACGCTCATTAGCATCAATCTCTTTTTCAAGTTGCTTAGTTTCTTCGGTAATGGTTCTAATCAGTTTATCTCGAACATAAATTCTTTTATTTAGGTCGCTAAGTTCTGATAGTAAATTCTTTTCCGTTTTCTTCGATTGAAACAGCAACGAGTTAATTTCTTGAATTTCTTTTTGTAATTTTTTTCGTTGTTTTTCAAGATCTTGCCTTGTTTGAGCCCACAAACACATACTGGTTGAAAGCAGTAAAATAATAGTAAATATACCGTGTTTGCTAAAGTTAGAATGTGGTTTAAAAGAAATATTTATGTTCTTATTTTTCGGCATTTTTTAACTCAATTCTTTTATATCCTTCGGGTATAGAAAACGGAAATTTCTTTGATCTAACGTTACTCGTACTCTTAAAATTAATATCTATGGTTGTACTACTTTCCTTTTCTGTTGCCTGAATTACAATTCTTTTGGGTAACAAAGATTCATTAATTTTTTGATAATCTGGGTATCGCACCGTTAATTTTTTTGTACTCTTTTTATCTGCAATCTCTTCTTCAACCAATTTAAAATTTTGGGCATCAATTAAATACATTAAATCAAAAAACAAGCTGTGCTCTTTAGCCTTCAATTCATAGGCTTTAGGTGTTATTGTTTTATCCCATTTAAATGCTCTTAATTCGTACAAAGGCTCACCTAAAAAAAGGTGTTGTATTTTACTAAAATTGAATGTTGTTCCCAACCATTCACTAATTAACTCAAAATCTCCGTCAAAATATGTCCTGTTGATTTTTTCATAAAATTGTACCCTTTGGGGCTCAATTTTTATTTTACCCACTGGAAATCCAAGCTTAGAAAAGCTCATCCAAATAATAGAATCTTTAACCATCCGCAAAGAAGCGTTCAAACTAGGCAATTGATCTTTGCCCTTATATTTAACAACTATACTTGCCTTTAAACTCTGCTCTTTTTGAGTGGCCTTTTTATTTTTCTTTATAATGCTCTTGGTTGACAGGTTAGGTAAACTATGGGCTGTGTTTTTAGCACTTTTACAAGATGTAAAGAATAAAATCCCTATTATTATGCCTATCAATATTCGCAACATCCTTATTTTTTCTCTTTTAATGCTCTACTTTTATTATAGTACTGTGAGGCTTTTTTATTTTCGCCCAATCCTTTATAACTTAAACCCAGTTGTTCAAATATCTTGGCCTGTAAGGGTTCATCATCTACCAAATAGTCTAAACCTGTCTCTAAAATAGGAATGGCTTTTTGATATTTTCGCAATTGATTTAAGGCCACTCCTTGCATATAATACACATAGGGTTGTGCCGGAAAAAGTGCTATACCTTCTTCACTGTCTTTTTGTAACTCTAAAAATTGTTTTGTTTTTAGTTCACGATCTAACACTTGCTTAAGCGAATTAAAATCATTTTTCAACGAAAAATCTTCTTTCAACTTATCTAGTCTAGGAGTGATAGAGCTAACTGTTTTCTGATAACTCACTTCCTTATCATGATCTGTAAGAGAGGATTTTAATGGTTGCAGGGTTCTTGGTAATCTTCCTTCATTGTCAAGTTTTTTTAACAAATCTATAGCTTCTTGAATTTTACCTGCCTTAATATACATCACCACCAATTCTGATTCTTTGTCGGGGTCTAATGCAACTATCCTTTTATAAATTTCTATCGCATCTTCATGATTATTCTGTTTTGATTTTACTAAAATAAGATGATTGAGCATAAATATATTATTTGGCTCTAATTCTAAGCCTTTTAAAATATAGAACTCTGCCTCAGTATACTTATTAAGTAAGGTGTAATTTTTAGATAACTCAAACAATACTGCTATATTTTGGGCATCCATATTATAACAGGCTTCTAAGGCATAGATGGCTTTGTCGTAATTTTCTATAGCTTTTTGCTGCAAGGCTTCGAAAAAAAAAGTTTGAAAATTAATACTCTCTTGTTCTAAGATCATCTCTTCTTTAGAAGCCACATCTTCTTGTGCCATTGCAGAATTTACCATCAGCAAAGCCAAAACTAAAATGATATGTCGCTTAAAACTCCTCAAATTTTAACTAAGATTTGAATAATCTCCTAAACTTACAGATTTAAAACGACCATCGAACACCACATGATTTCCTATCATGGCCTTTTCTAAATGAGCATTTTTTATTGTAGAATTGGTTTGTATGAGCGATTCTTTTATAGACGAATTTTCTACTAAAGTATGGTCACCAATAGAAACATTTGGCCCAACGGTACTGTTTTTAATCGTTACATTTTCTCCTATATAACAAGGCTCGATGATCTGTGAATTATCTAATTTAACTGTGCTAGACACGAGGCTCTCCTTATCTTGTTGTGCAAATTGTAAAATCTTAGCATTCGTTTCAACAGTTATTTCCTTGTTGCCGCAATCCATCCATTCGTTCACTTTGCCAGGTACAAATTTTAGCCCTTTCTGCTTTAAATTTTCTAAGGCATTGGTTAACTGATATTCTCCCTTTTCTTTGATATCATTATCTAACAAATACTGTATTTCACTTCTAAGGGCCTCGCCACTTTTAAAATAATAAATCCCAATAATGGCTAAATCTGATACAAATGTTTCTGGTTTTTCAACAAAGTCTGTAATCACTCCATCTTGTAGTTTGATCACGCCATAGGCACTAGGATCTTCTACTTGTTTTACCCAAATGGCTCCATCTGCATGAGCCTCTAGCGTAAAATCTGCTTTGAATAAAGTATCGGCAAAAGCCACTACGCAAGGTCCCTCTAAAGCATCCTTTGCGCACTGTATAGCATGCGCTGTACCTAAAGCCACTTCTTGAACAAACACTTTACCCTTAGCTCCTAGGTCTTTCGCAATATGTAATAATTTCTCTTCAGTATCTTTAGGAAACGTTGGCCCAATTACAAAAGCTATTTCTTCTACCTTTTGGTCTACAACTTTTACAATATC
>JAUIJW010000206.1 GCA_030431085.1 Bacteroidia bacterium | reverse complement strand
ATAGTTCCCTTTCCACGGAATACCTTCTCCTCGATCTAATTCTCAAATCCAACCGGCAACATTATCTAAAAAGTCACGATCGTGTGTTACAGCAATAACCGTACCTTTATACTGTGCTAAGTGATGCTCTAACCAATGTACAGATTCTGCATCTAAGTGGTTAGTTGGCTCATCGAGTAAAAGCACATCTGGTTCTTGCAACAATAGTCTACATAAAGCCACCCTTCTACGTTCACCACCCGATAAATTTTCAATAGGAGTATCTCCTTCTGGTGTACGTAAGGCATCCATAGCAATATCTAACTTAGTATCTAGCTCCCAAGCATTTGAGGCATCAATTTGATCTTGTAGTTCTGCTTGCCGTGCCATTAACTTCTCCATTTTATCTGCATCTGAATACACTTCCTCTAGACCAAACATATCGTTTATTTTATTGTATTCATCAAGTATGGCCGTAGTCTCTGCTACCCCTTCCTTTACAATATCAATTACTGTTTTCTCATTGTCTAATTCGGGTTCTTGAGGCAAATAACCTACGGTATAATTAGGAGAAAAAACTACATCACCCTGATAATTTTTATCTAGACCAGCAATAATTTTTAATAACGTTGATTTACCAGAACCATTTAAGCCTAAAATTCCAATCTTAGCGCCATAAAAAAAACTCAGGTGTATATTTTTTAATACTTGTTTATTACTACTCTTGTAGGTTTTACTTACTCCACTCATGGAGAAAATTATCTTTTTATCGTCTGACATAATCTAAATTTTGAATCACAAATATACTAAGAAACTCTTTGAGATAAGAGCAAAAAAAATCCCGTTTTCACGGGACTTTATTTAATATTCTAATTTATTAAGGTATTGAAGTTTATTCTCCCAAACCTTTAAATCTTTTTTGTAGTTTTCTATGTTTTTATACACATTTTGCACCAAAGGATTATCTTCTGAGGCATTAGAAATAAAACTAATATTGGTTTCTAATTGTTTGATTTCTTTTACAATTTCATCAATCTTTCTTCTAACAAAAAGTTTTTCATTATCTAATTTCCTTGTATCGTTTTGTGCCAAGTAGCCATCTACTAGTGCTTGAAATTTCAAAAGTGACGCCTCATCTTTATCTATATTTAGTTTTTTATAGGCACTATCTAACACCTTATTAAATTTTGATTCAATATGACGCATTTTTTCAGGAACAGCACCCAGTCCTTTCCAATGGGTAATAAAATCATTTACAACATCTATGGTAAAATTGGCTTCGTCTTCTATCTTTTCTTTAAAATCGTCAAGTGTTTCTTTCTTTTGATTGAACACTTCTACCAGACCTTGACTGGTTTTATCTTGAAGTTGATGCAACCTATCAAAATAATGGTTACACGAATCTTTAAATTTTTTCCATATTTTATCAGAATCACGTCTAGGTACATGCCCTATATGTTTCCATTCTTCTTGAATCTTCTTAAAAACTTCTGTCGCAAAATCCCAATCCTCACTATCTTTTAAAGATTCTGCCTGATCGACTAAAGACTGTTTTTTCTTTAAGTTTTCATGCTGATCTTTTTTGATATTCTTATAAAAAGCATTTTTTGCCCTGTTAAAACGTCGGGTAGATTCTTTAAATTTTTGCCAAACTTCTTCATTTCTTGATTTTGGCACTCTACCAATGGCAAAAAATTCTTCACGAAGTTTTTCTACTTCTTTTATCTTATCTTGCCAAAACTTGTGTGAAGTACCTTCGTCTAAATTGAGGCTTTTAATTTTATCAATAACCTGTAATTTAAGATCTAAATTGGCTACGTATTTTTCTTCTAATTGGTCTTGAAATTCTTGACGTTTATTGTGGATCATTTTAGTGGCCTCACTAAATCTGTTCCAAATTTCGTCTCTAAACTCACGAGCAACGGGCCCAATATCTTCTTTCCAAAGACGATGTAAAATTTGAAGTTCTTTAAACGCGTGCTGAACATCTTTATGATTGGCTAAAGCTTCTGCTCTTTCTACCAATTTTGTTTTTTCTTCAAGGTTATGCTTAAAATCAAGATCTCTAAAATCATTATTCAAATGTAACAGATCATAGAAACGCTCTACATGATGATGATAAGTACGCCATACATCATTGTATTTATTGTGAGGAATCTGACCTATTGCTCTCCATCTTTCTTGTAACTCTCTAAAGTTTTTATACATGGTAGACGGCTCTGCATTGTCTATTAGGTCTTTTAATTCTTCTATTAACGCCAATCGTTTAGCAAGATTTTCTTGCTGTTCTTTTTCGATGTCTTTATAGTATTGTTGGCGTTTTTGTTTAAACTCCTTAACCAATTGATTAAAATCTTTTTTGGCTGTAGAAGTATAATGAAAAGCAGATTCTTCACCACCAGCTTTTATAAAAGCTTCTTTCTTTTCTGCAATGTATGCCTGAAACTTTTTAGAAAAGTCTCTCTTTATTTGTTCAAACTGATCTTTAATTTTGTGAATAGGGTAATTATGAAGTAAATTCTGCATGGCCCCAACCAATTCATCAAGTCCCATTTTGACATAGCTAAACACTGGCACATCATCTTCTTTCTTCTCTATTTTCGGTGCTACTCCTGGTGTAGATTCTTCACTGCTTTGGGTATCAATACCATCGTCTGAAACTTCTTTTTTAATTTCTTCAGATATGGTTTCAGTCTCTTCTACAACCTCTTTTTCTTTAGTGTTCTCTTGCTTGGCTAACTTGTCTTCCTTATCAGAATGTTCTGAAGGTACATGATCCGTTTTTTCGTCTAACATTTTATAATGTTTAAGGTTCCTACTCTGTTTGTATAAAGTGTCGAAATATACCAATTGCAAATCAATCAACAAAACATATCAACTGCAAAGTATTAAGTATACTTTCACTTTTTATCCTGTAAAGATATCTATAATCTACGCGTTACACAAACAGCTCCATTAATGCTTAAACATTGAAATATTATCTTTAGATATTTTATTCTTTTTTTCGGTCAATACTTCGGGATTACCTTTAACATGAATATCGCCACCACTACTAGATTTACTATAGATGGTTTTGGTGACATGAATTTTAATATCGGCGCCGCTATTGGCATTTAATTCACAATCTTCAACTGTAAAATTATAGGCATCTATATCACTACCACTAGAAGAGTTACCTTTAAAATGTTGTGCATTTCCTTTTAAATTAATATCGGCGCCACTTGATGTACTACAATCTACTTCATTGGCCTCTAATTGTAGATCTACATCTGCACCACTACTGGCTACCAGTTTAATCTTATCTGTTTTAATGATATCTTTAGACACCAAATTAACACCGCTTGTAGCTATAATTTCATTGATATGATCTATAGATAACCATACTTTTTTGGCTTTGGCATGCCTGATGTTTTTTGTAGTACTGATATATAAAGTACCTTCTGACACCTCTGTTTTAATAAGCTCATGTAGATTTTCATCGGCTTCTATAGTCAACCCTAATTCATGGGCATTGGTAAGGTACACGTCTAATCCACCTGAGGCTTTTATTTTTATAAAATCATTCGATATTTTTCTATTGTCTTTAATTACATTTCCGTTGCCATTAGTACCATCCATAAAGCATGAAGTGGTACCTATAGCTAACAGAAGTACAAGACTAATTTTGAGTAATGTTTTCATAAGTTCTATGTTTTATTGGTTAATGGTATCGTTGTTACTTTCGATTAACACACCGTTTTCGTCGATTTTAACTTTCGCTTTATCATCTTTATCATTGATTTCGATGTGTACAC
>JAUIJW010000205.1 GCA_030431085.1 Bacteroidia bacterium | reverse complement strand
AACGGAATCATAGCCTAAAGCATTCTAACCTATTATTGAGTATAGGAAGTTGATACGAAGTGGAAGATGGCTTGATAATTATTGAGGTTTTCTATTACTCTAATAATTTTATTAACTTTAAAAACTTAACCAACACCCCTACCTATGACTAAAACAATTGCCCTATGCATTACCGTAATTATTGGTGTATTTCAACAAAATTTTGCTCAAAATATAACCAACACTAGATTAGCTCATACTCCAGCAATTAGTGAACAACACATTGCTTTTATTTATGCTGAAGACCTTTGGGTAGCAGATAGAAGTGGAGAGAACCCTCGACGATTAACGATTGATGAAGGGGTAGAAATGAGTCCAGTATTTTCGCCAGATGGGTCTATGATAGCATTTAGTGCTGAATATGATGGTAATAGAGATGTGTTTATTGTACCCACCGTTGGTGGTGTGCCCAAAAGACTCACTTGGCACCCTTCTTGGGATATAGCACTAGACTTCACTCCAGATGGTAAACAAGTAATGTTTAGTTCGCCTAGATCAACATTTACCAATAGATATTCTAAATTATATACCGTAAGTATCGATGGCGGTCAACCCAAAGAGCTCCCCGTTCCAACGGCCTTTAAAGGTACCTTTTCTCAAGATGGTAAATATTTGGCTTATGTGCCCAATTATGAAGCCTTTAATCAATGGAAACACTATAGAGGTGGTACATTAGGACGGATTTGGATTATGGATTTAAAAACGTTGGAAGTTACCGAAATTCCTAAACCAAAAGGAGGTAGTAATGAAGCTGACCCTGAATGGATAGAAGATAAAGTGTATTTTAGAAGTGATAGAGATGGTGAGTTTAATCTTTTTTCTTATGATATTAATTCTAAGCACATCGAAAAACATACCAATTATACTGATTTTGGGCTCATGAGCTTGAATACAAATGGAAATCAGTTAATTTACGATTACGCAGGTTATTTGTACAGTCATGAACCCAGCTCTAGTAAAAACTCACAAATAAAGGTTGGTATTGCTACAGATTTGCTAGAACTAAGGCCAAGATATGTTTCGGGACATCAATACATAAGGAGTATGTCGGTTTCTCCTTCTGCGGCTAGAGTGGTAGCAGATTTTAGGGGTGAGATAGTAACGGTACCAGAAGAAAAGGGTGATGTAGTTAATTTAACCAAAACATCAGGGGCGCATGAACGATTTCCAAAATGGTCGCCTAACGGTAAATATATAGCCTATTTTTCTGATGAATCTGGAGAGAATGAACTCTATATTAAAACTTTGTCTAATAATTATGTTAAGAAAATTACCTTAAAAGGAGCCGGATTCTATGCCTTTATACATTGGTCACCAGACAACAAATATTTAGCATATGTAGATAATAGCAGGTCTTTGTTTGTAACTGATATAGCTAAAGGGCGAACTACTAAAATTGCCTCAGACGATTTGTATTTTCCTGGCGTATATCGAGAACTTTTTGGTTCTTGGTCTAAAGATTCAAAGTGGATAAGCTATTCAAAAATTACAGAAACTGGTTTTGAACAAGCCTTTGCATATAGTCTAGATCAAAAAAAGTCATTTACTTTAAGCGATGGTTTATCTAATGTGACTAATCCTGTGTTCGATGCTAGTGGTAAATATCTTTATATGTTAGCCTCAACAGATGCTGGACCCGTGATTAATTGGTTCGATCAATCAAATCAAGATATGGAAATGAGTAATTCTATTTTTCTGGTTACACTTCAGAAGGATCAAAAATCACCATTGGCTAAGCAAAATGATTTAGAAGAGAGTAAAGAAAAAGAGAAGCCCAAAACTGAAGAGAAAAAGAAAAATAAATCTAAGAAAAATAAAGATATTCCTAATGAAGATTTAATTACGATTGATTGGGACGGAATTTTTAACCGCATTATAGATTTACCAATAGGTTCGGGTCTTTATTCAAATCTTGCAAGCCCTGAAGAAGGTAAATTATATTATATATCTCAACAGCCACATGCCAATTCACAATCTCAGCCAAAATTGATGATGTATGATTTGAATGAGCGAGAAGAACAAGAAATAATGGCAGCAAATTCGTTTGAAATAGCAGCAAAAGGTGAGAAATTACTATTTAGAAATGGAGGTAGTTGGGGCATTGCGAAAGTAGGGCAAAAGCCAGAGAATGGTATGTTGAGCACTGATGATATTAAAATTAAAATTAACCCTAAAAAAGAATGGCAAAACATATTTAATGAAGCATGGCGTGTGAACAGAGATTATTTTTACGATCCTGGGATGCACGGTGCAAACTGGGATGCAGTGAAAACAAAGTACAGTGTATTTTTGCCCGATTTATCGTGTAAAAGTGATTTGTATCGCGTTATGGGTTGGATGTGCAGTGAACTTGCCGTTGGTCATCATAGATTTAATAGTAGAGGTGATCAATTAAACAGGCCAGATAAGATTAAAGTAGGTCTTTTAGGGGCCGATTATAAAGTAGATAATAATCGATATCAGTTTAGTAAAATATACGGAGGTCTAAATTGGAATCCTGGTATGAGATCACCTTTAACCGAACCGGGAGTTAATATCAATGCGGGTGATTATTTAATTGCGGTTAATGGCAATGTAGTTACAGCTGAACAAAATTTATATGAGTTTTTTGAGTTTACTGCAAATAAAATTGTTGAGCTCACTGTGGCTAAGCATGCCGATGGTAGTAACTCAAGAACAATTGATGTAGTGCCTATAGCTAATGAAAGTTCACTAAGAAACAGAGATTGGGTGGAAGGCAATATGAAAAAAGTTGATAAAGCAACTAATGGTCAAGTGGCCTATGTTTATGTGCCAAATACAACCACAGCAGGGCACGAGTATTTTAAACGCTATTTTTTTCCTCAAGTAAATAAAAAGGCTGTAATTATTGATGAACGATTTAATGGTGGTGGACAATTGGCAGATTATTATATTGATCACCTTAAGAAACCCTACCAGTCGTCTTGGAAATTTAGATATGGGCAGGATATGAGGGCACCCAGTGGTTCAATTCAAGGACCGAAAGTAATGTTAATTGATGAAACAGCAGGATCTGGCGGAGACTATTTACCTTGGATGTTTAGAAGATTTAAACTGGGTAAATTAATAGGTAAAAGAACTTGGGGAGGTTTAGTAGGTGTACTAGGATTTCCGGTGTTTATTGATGGCGGATCAGTAACCGCGCCTAATGTGGCTTATTACAATGAAGATGGTTATCGTATAGAAAATGAAGGTGTTGCGCCAGATATTGAAGTAGAGCAATGGCCAAAGGAAGTAATGCAAGGTCATGATCCGCAATTAGAAAAGGCCATTGAAGTTATATTGCAAGAATTAAAAGATAACCCAATATCATACCCTCAAAGGCCTGAGTATCCTGTACGAGTAAAAAGATAAGTAGTATTTAAAACCAGAATAGATTGAGAACAACTAGAATTTTATTTTTTATAATTATAGTATTTAATACAATAACAAACTATGCACAAATTATGGACGAATTACCTTACCACACCATACCTGAAGCAAGCCCAAACTATTCGCAAGGGCATTTGATGGCACGGTTAGTAGATGGTTTAGGGTTTCGTTATTACTGGGCCACTGATAGCTTGAGTAATGATGATTTAGATTATAGAATAACTTCAGAATCTCGTTCTAGTTTTGAAACTATAAGCCATATTTATCATTTATCTGAATTAATTTTAAGTGCGGCGCAAGAAAAACCTTTTGAGGCCCCAAAGACTGAGGGCTTAACTTATGAAGTTTTACGCTCTAAAACCTTGTTAAAT
>JAUIJW010000016.1 GCA_030431085.1 Bacteroidia bacterium | reverse complement strand
ATCCCCTTTAAGGGTGGACCAATTAACTTTTTATCTAATTTATGGCAAGCTGCACAATTAGTATTGAAAAGCTTTTTACCATTAGCAGGATCTCCTGTTTGTGCCAATAAATTGAATGAAAAAACAAAAAGAAAAGAAAAGCTTGTAATCAAGCTCTTAAGTGGAATGTTTTTAATCACAATGTTCATTTGTGTTATTTTATATTATTTCTTTGAATTTCAATAATTCAGAAAACATACTTTTTCAAGTATAAATCTTTCAAAAATACTATTTTTTAGCCAATAGTTATTAAGAGCCCAAAAATATGATTGCAAAAATACATTTAAAATAATTTTCACAAAGCCTAAATTTTAAGGAAATATTAATTTATAATTATTCTAAATAACTTTAGTTTTGTATTTCTACCAAACATTATTTTAGATTTGTAAAAAATAATGATATGCGAGTTAATTATACTACAAAACTGCTTTTGTTAGGCGCTGCATTCTTTTTATGCACCTCCCTAGTAAAGGCACAAAACACAAAAGGTCAAGTTAACATCAACAGCCCCAAGGAGGTCGATGATATTGTTAGTCAAAGAATTACTTTTAATAAAAAAAATAAAGGTGTTAAGGGGTATAGAATTCAGCTTTTTTACGGTAGTGAAAAAGGAGCCTACAAATTAAAGGATGAATTTAATAGCTTATTTCCAGAATTAAAAACCATCATTGCTTTTAGCTCTCCTGATTGGAAGGTTCAAGTAGGTAATTATATCACAAGAATAGAAGCAGACAGCGCCTTAGTTGCGATAAAGAAAGAATTTCCAAGTGCAATCATTTTACCAACAAAAATCGAGGTCAAATAATATTTCACATTTATGAATGAATATTTAGATGCTACCAATAAAAATATGAATCATGATGATATGGATGTAGAAAAAAAACTGCGCCCCCTATCATTTGATGATTTTACCGGACAAGACCAAGTAATTGAAAACCTGAAAATTTTTGTTGAAGCAGCTAACTTAAGAGAAGAAGCTTTAGATCATACCTTATTTCATGGACCACCGGGCCTAGGAAAAACAACTTTGGCACATATTCTGGCCAATGAGCTTCAGGCCAATATTAAGGTAACTTCGGGACCCGTTTTAGATAAACCTGGTGATTTGGCCGGTTTACTTACCAATCTAGGAGCACGAGACGTATTATTTATTGATGAAATACATCGACTTAGCCCGGTTATTGAAGAGTACTTGTACTCTGCCATGGAAGATTTTAAAATAGATATCATGATAGAATCTGGCCCTAATGCCAGAACAGTGCAAATCAATTTAGAGCCTTTTACACTTATCGGCGCTACAACTAGATCTGGATTACTTACGGCACCTATGCGAGCCAGATTTGGTATTAATAGCCGATTAGAATATTACAACACCCAACTTCTCACGAATATTATTCAACGTAGTTCTAAAATTTTAAACGTACCCAATTCAATGGAAGCCTCTATAGAAATCGCAGGTAGAAGTCGTGGTACACCTAGAATTGCCAATGCACTTTTACGTAGGGTAAGAGATTTCGCTCAGATTAAAGGTAATGGTAACATCGACATTAAAATCGCTAAATATGCATTAAATGCTTTGAATGTTGATACACATGGTTTAGATGAGATGGACAACAAAATTTTATCGACGATGATCGATAAATTTAAAGGCGGGCCTGTTGGCATTACCACCTTAGCTACTGCGGTTAGCGAAAACCCCGAAACCATCGAAGAAGTATACGAGCCCTTTTTAATTCAAGAAGGTTTTGTTATAAGAACTCCTCGAGGTAGAGAAGCCACAGAACTAGCTTATAAACATCTTGGCAAAACCAAAGACAAACCTCAAGGAGAATTGTTTTAAAAATACTTAAGTATCTTATAGCCCTAACTTCAACGTAATCAATACGTCAATAAATTTTAATTAGAATTATTCTAAATAACTTGTATCATTGGAATTCAGACTGTATTTTTGCACTGTTTTTAATTATTCTAAATAAATTTATAATGCCTAAAATAATTACTACTATATTTGCTCTTATAGCATTTCAATTAATCTTTTCACAAAATTCTAAAATCCAAGGCGTCGTTTCAGACAACCAAGATCAACCAGTACCAGATGTTCATCTCATTATAAACGAACAAGATAAGGGTACCACTACCAATCTCGAAGGCTTCTACGAATTCGACAACCTTAACAGTGGTCAATATACCATTAAGGTCACAGCTGTAGGTTTTAGTCCTCAACAGATTAACATCCGCTTAAAGCCAAATCAGAACAAGCGCCTTAACATCATTTTAGAAGATGCTGAAATACTACTCCAAGCAGTAGAAATTATTGGTAGACGTGAAAAAGGTTATAATAATACGGTTTCATTCTCTGCCACCAAATCTGCAGCGCCATTAAAAGAAGTGCCAACTACCATCAATTTTGTAACCAAAGAATTAGCACTAGATCAAGCTGCCTATACCGTAAACGATGTAGTTAAGAACATGAGTGGAGTAAATCAATATAGCTTTTATAATGATATTTCAATTAGAGGATTTAGAGTGGCCGGACAAAGAAATTCTGGAAACTTGGTTAATGGCATGAGAACGTTTACTAGTTTTTGGAAACAACAAATAATTCCACATATTGAAAGAGTTGAGGTTATTAAAGGCCCTGCTTCTGCCCTGTTTGGCAATGCTTCGCCAGGGGGTACAATTAACCGAGTTACCAAAAAACCATTAGCGACTTCTAGACAGTCTATACATACTTCTTTAGGCAGTTTTAACACCTTGAGGTTGTTAGGTGATTTTACAGGGCCCATGGATAAAGAAGAAAAATTGCTATACCGGTTAAATATTGGTTATGAAACTTCTGATGGATTTAGAGATTTACAATTCTCTAAAAATTTGGTTGTTGCCCCATCATTCTCTTTTCTACCGTCAGAAAAAACAAGATTTAACGTAGATCTAGTGTATCAAAACTCTAAGGGAAGGTTAGATCGAGGACAAGCCGTCTTTGGTAATGGTGATTTATATTCCACACCCATTACCAAATCATTAAGTGCTATGAATGATTACTTAAATGAGATTTCTATCAATGCTACGGTGTCCTTCCAACATCAGTTTAATGAAAACCTAACATTTAATAGTATATACATGCGCTCTTCATATGATGAAGATTTATTAGAGCATCGTACTTCAAATCGTTTTGCTTCTTTGGCTGATGGAAGTTTTGACACAGAAAAAGTAGCCATGCGTGTATTTAATAGAAGACGTAATTGGGACAATAACAATTTTAGTAACTACTTTAATTTTAACTATGATTTAGGTAATGTTAAAAACCAATTACTTGTAGGTTATGATTTTTTTCAACAAGAACTACAACCTGGAGGCTCTCAATTAGAAGCCAGAACATACTTGCTAAAAAATGGTGGTGCTACCAATGTATACAATCCTAATAATGTACAAGATTATGTGTTAGATGCTAACGGAAATCCAGCCACCAATGTAGCTCATTTTGATCTTACATCGGCCACAGCCAATGGGTTAAGAGACATGTCAAACTATATATACAATACCAGAACCTATAACCAGTACCAACAGCATTCTCATGGTATTTATTTACAAAATCAAGCTGAAATTGGAAAACTTAAACTTTTACTTGGTTTAAGACAAGAGTATTTTACCGATTATTTAGATTATAACAGCGATAGTGAAGAGCGAGTAAAACAAAGTGCTTTTCTACCTAGAATTGGCTTAGTATATAGCGCTACCCATAATATTAATGTATATGGTACTTGGGTAAAAGGCTATGAACCCCAAAGTGCTTCAGATATCCTTAATCCTGATTCTGGAGGTCCTTTCGACCCACTTCTTAGTGAATTGTTCGAGTTTGGAGCAAAATCGGAATGGTTTAACAATAAACTAAGTGCTTCTGTAGCATTCTACCATCTCTCACAAAAAAATACTTTATACAATGCTGACGACCCTTCAAACCCCGAAAGATTAGAACCTATTGGTAAAGAGGTGGCTAAAGGGGTAGAATTAGATATTGTAGGTAATATTACTTCTAACTGGAGCTTAGTCGCAGGGTACGCCTATAACGATGCCAAAATTACAGAAAGTGATGACCCTTCTGAAATTGGCAGGCAAAAACCCAATGCCCCTAAGCATACTGCCAATTTATGGACAAAGTACCTCATCAATCAAGGACAGCTTAATGGTTTAGGGTTCGGTTTTGGTTATAATTATGTGTCTGAACGGTTTGGATCTTTGGTGTCATCTGGCAATCCACCTACAGAATTCCCTGCTTATAGTATCTTTGATGCTGCATTATATTACAAACTAAATAAAATTCAAGTACAACTTAACGTAAATAACCTTTTTGACAAAACTCATTGGGTTGGTGGTTATGATTTGCTTAGAGCATTTCCTGGGGCTCCCCGTAATGTTATGTTAAGCGTAGGTTATACATTTTAATCTAAATCATGAAGCAACTAAAAAAATACTGTTTTAAAATACATGGTTGGATAGGTATCAACCTAAGCATCTTATTTTTTATAGTTTGCTTTACAGGAACTTTAGCTACGATAAGTCATGAAATTGATTGGTTATTTTTTCCAGAAATAAGAGCACAAAGTAAGGGCTCTGAAGCTTCTAAAAATCTCATGGCGGCCAATATAAAAAAAGCATACCCTAACGGCGATATTATGTATTGGCCTGCCTCAACCGAACCTTATTTGTGTAATATTGTTCATGTTAATCTTAATAATCAGCGGTACTATGTATTCGTTAATCCATACACAGGAGAAGTTCAAGGCGGTGCAAACATCACTATTCAAAGGTTTTTACGAGATTTCCATTATTTTTTATTTATCCCTTTCCAAATTGGACATTTTACGGTATTGATTTTTGGATTTCTGCTATTTATATCAACCATTACGGCGTTATTTTTTTATAAAAAGTGGTGGAAAAAACTCTTCACATTTAAATCTAGTAATAATACACTAAGTTTTTATAGAAATTGCCATCGTTTAATAGGTATTTGGTCTGTGCCTTTTACTATCATCTTTTCCATTACTGGGATTTGGTATTTTCTAGAAAGGACTAATACGGCTCATATTAGAACAATTGCAAACCCCACACCACCTAGCCTGAAAACCGAGGCAAAACAAAATCATGACATTAAACAACTGTCCTATACAATTGATTATGATGCTGCCATTAAAAAAGCTCAAAAAGCCATTCCCAATCTCATCGTTAAAGATATTAAACCGCCGTCAAAATTAACCGAACCTTTATATTTAACCGGAATAGGAAATCGGGCTTTGGTAAGAAATCGAGCTAATCGAGTCTATCTACACCCAAATACTTTAGAAGTGATAAGCGTACAAAATGCTAATACCATTGCAAAACGTGCTTGGTTAAATGATATTGCAGACCCTATCCATTTTGGCACATGGGGGGGATTAACCACAAAAATAATCTGGTTTCTAGGCGGAATAGGCATTTCTATTTGTGTTTTAACAGGAATCTATATCCGCTTAAAGCGAAAGATTAAAAAAAATAAATCGCCAAAAAAATGGACTGTCTGGACCGTACTGAACTGGATCTGGGTGGCAGGGCTAACTTTTTTTATGTATGGTATATTAATTACCCGATATCATGTACCTCAAACTACCTTATTTGTAGTTACTTTTTTTTGGATCATAAGCATCACCTCAACTTGGTATGTTTTTGATTATAAGTTAAGACATTCTAAAAAAATACGCTAGCATATTTACACTTTCTCTTAGCCATACTGAACGATTTATGGCATCTCCTGACTGATTTGTGATATTCGTACTAAGATAATTACGTTAACTTTACATCATTCAATAGTTTTGATCAACAATCACCATGCCGGTTTATATGGATTTGCATATTGGACAAGGGCTTACTGCAGAAGATATGGCTTTAGCCCACCAAATGGATGTAAGAATTCAAAAGGACTATTATTGTAAATGCCTTACCTATTGGTTTGATAAAGAAAGAGGTAATGCCTTCTGCCTCATTGAAGCACCAAGCAAAGAGCATGTTTTCGAATTGCATAAAAATTCACATAAATCTATTCCTAATGAAATTATTGAAGTCGATAAACGGGTTATAAAGATTTTACTCGGCAGAATTGAAGATCCTAGAATAGTTGAATACCAAATAGATCAAAAAATTAAAGTCTTTACAGACCCTGCCTACCGAGTCATTCTAACTATTGAAAACAAAGACTTGATCCAGCTTAGCCATACCATAGGTCCTGATAAAGCTCAGGAATTATTATCAAGGTTAAATTTTATTGTCAAGAACTGTGCAGATAAAAACAATGGCTCTATTTCAGAAATTTCTAATGGTAATTATTCTATTTCTTTCAACTCTATTTTAAGCGCACCAATCTGTGCTATAGATATCTACAACTTTATTCAAAGCGATTTAGATACCATCGATTTAAAAATTGCCATACACTCAGGCAACCCAGTTGATCGCAGTAAAATGCTTTTTGGAGAAATTTTAAATTTCAACAATTTTATTTGCCAAATACCATTTAAAAGACGGATTACAATCTCTAATACTGTTTTTGAATTACTGAAAAAAAATAGTGACACCTCTTTTGATTCAGGCATCATTTATTATTTAAAAGCCGAAGCTGAAAAGTTTTTAAAAAATTTAGCTCAAGTCTTAGAAGAAAACTGGTTGAATCCATCATTTGGTGTTGAAGAATACGCCAAAGCATTAGCCATGAGTCAATCACAACTTTATAGAACTTCTGTTAAGGTTACGGGGTTGTCTACTAATAAATTAATCAATAACTATAGATTGCACAAAGCCAAAAACATGCTAAAAGATAACATCATGAACATTTGTGAGGTAGCATCTTCTTCATGTTTTAACAGTGCCTCCTATTTTTCAAAATGTTTCTATGAAAAATTTGGTTTTCTACCCTCCAACTATAGCAAAAAAGCTGAATTGACCTAAAAACTGTATTCTTTGGCAGATTACTAGCATCCTACCAATCACAATCATACTATCTTTACTTCAAGATATTTAACTGTTTAATTTATAGATTATTAAATATCATGAAGTACTTCTACAAGGCACTGTCCTTCAAATTGCTATTATAAAGATTACAATCCTTCCTTTCTAAGAGAGAGACTACTCAAATTTAATATAAAGCATTTTTATAGCTACCCCCTATTCTCTTGTATACATAAGGATAGTAGCTAATATTTCTTGTTTAATTAAAAACCAATACAATGAAAAATATCATTTATATTATCGCCTTATATTTTATCTTTATTACATTAATTCAATGTACAGAAGAAGATCTTGAACCCCAACCCTATTTAACGCGCCAATCAACATGGCAACATGAAATTGAACTATTAAAGCAGTCTGTTGCAAAGTTAAGGGATTTTGAAATGGCTAAAGCCGAAGGTTATAATCTAGACGCCACGGGATATAGATCTCAAATGGGACATCATTTTGTGAATCAAAAATTACTAGATGATAAATTTGATTTACGCGCCCCAGAGATTCTATTATTTATTCCAGATGATAGCGGGCAAATGGTTTGCGTGGCAGTAGAATATGCGGTTCCTATTCCAGACATTACCAACCCCTCTTCACCTCCAGAAGGCTTTACTGGTCATCATGATGTTTGGGAAATAAATACGGAATTCAATATGTGGACACTCCATGTGTGGATTGAACTAGAAAACCCCAATGGAATTTTTAATGCAAAAAATCCTTCCATTCCATAAACATCATATAAATCCAGTTTAATAACAAATCAAACTTATATTACTTTGTTCTTTGTATTTTCGTATTGATTTTAATTTAACAGCTGTTGCATCAAAAAGAAAAATACACTACACAGATAAAAACTGAGGCTAAGCGTCTCGGTTTTTTATCTTGTGGCATTAGTAAAGCAGAATTTTTAGAAAAAGAAGCTCCTAGACTTGAACATTATCTAAAACACAATTGGCATGGTGAGATGTATTATATGGAGAACCACTTCGACAAACGTTTAGATCCTACCAAATTGGTAGAGGACTCTAAAAGTGTGATTTCCTTATTACTCAATTACTACCCAAAGCAATTGCAAACAGATAACACTTATAAAATATCTAAATATGCTTTTGGTACAGATTACCACTTTGTAATTAAAGATAAACTCAGGGCCTTGCTCTCCTATATTCAAGAGCATATCGGTGATGTTACAGGGCGTGCATTTGTTGATTCGGCTCCAGTACTAGATAAGGCATGGGCTGCTAAATCTGGCTTAGGATGGATGGGTAAGCACGGTAACCTAATTACTCAAAAAACGGGGTCGTATTACTTTATTGCTGAACTCATTGTCGACCTTGAATTATGCTACGACAATCCCACAACAGATCATTGTGGGTCTTGTACCGCTTGTATAGACGCCTGCCCAACACAGGCTATAGTAGAACCCTACAAAGTTAATGGAAGCCAATGCATATCGTATTACACCATCGAGTTAAAAAATGAATTACCCACAGTAATGAAAGGACATTTTGATGATTGGATGTTTGGCTGCGATGTTTGCCAAGAGGTATGCCCCTGGAATCGTTTTTCTAAGCCTCATCAAGAACCACTATTTAATCCACACCCCGACCTACTAGAAATGACCAAACAAGATTGGCAAGATATCACGCAAGAAGTCTTTAGCAAGCTCTTCAAAAAATCTGCCGTTAAAAGAACAAAGTTTAGTGGTCTTAAGAGAAATATCAATTTTTTAGAGCCATAATAAATGTAATATTATGCCATAGAAAATCTTAAAAATCATACCTTTGTTTGTTAAGTTTCAATTAAGATTTATGAATAAAAAAGTTAAAAAAAGTGATGCTTTACATTACCATGAATTTCCTACGCCAGGAAAAATTCAAGTAAATCCAACCAAAAAACACAGCACGCAAAGAGACTTATCTTTAGCCTATTCACCGGGTGTAGCCGAGCCTTGTTTAGCTATAGCCGATAATCCTAACGATGTGTACAAGTATACCGCAAAAAGTAATTTGGTTGCTGTAATTTCTAACGGTACGGCTGTATTAGGACTAGGTGATATAGGCCCCGAAGCTTCAAAACCCGTGATGGAAGGAAAAGCATTATTATTTAAAATTTTTGCAGATATTGATGTATTTGATATTGAAGTTGATGCTACAGATGTCAATAAATTTGTTGAGACAGTTAAAGCCATCTCGCCAACATTTGGTGGTATTAATTTAGAAGATATTAAAGCGCCTGAAGCCTTTGAAATAGAAGAGAGATTAAAAGCAGAGTTAGATATACCAGTGATGCATGATGACCAACACGGTACAGCCATTATATCTGCTGCCGCACTTAAAAATGCTTTAGAGTTAGCAGAGAAAAAACCAGAAGAAGTTAAAGTGGTTATTAATGGTGCTGGAGCAGCGGCTATTTCGTGCACAAAGCTTTACATTAAATTAGGTGTAAAAAAAGAGCATATAATCATGTGCGATAGCAAAGGAGTTATTCGTACAGATCAAGAGAACTTAAGTCCGCAAAAAGCGCTATTTGCTACAACAGAAAATGTGTACACCTTAGAAGATGCCATGCAAAATGCCGATGTGTTTATAGGTTTATCTATAGGTAATATTGTAACACCAGAGATGTTAAAATCAATGAATAAAAACCCCATTGTTTTTGCATTAGCCAATCCAGATCCCGAGATTAATTACAATACTGCTCTTAAAACTCGAAAAGATATCATTATGGCCACGGGTAGGTCAGATCATCCTAATCAAGTCAATAATGTACTTGGGTTTCCTTTTATTTTTAGAGGAGCTCTCGATGTTCGTGCCACAAAGATCAATGAAGAAATGAAAATGGCGGCAGTGCATGCTTTAGCAGATTTAACCAAAGAAAATGTACCCGAACAAGTTAATATTACCTACAACCGAAAGAATATTAAATTTGGACCCGATTATATCATTCCAAAACCATTCGACGCACGCTTAATTACCGAAATTCCACCCGCTGTAGCTAAAGCCGCTATAGAATCTGGCGTAGCTAGAAATCCAATTACCAATTGGGATAAATATAAAGAACATTTAGAAGAACGATTGGGCACTGGCAATAAACTGATGCGATTAATTACTAATAGAGCAAAATCTAACCCTAAAAAAGTAGTGTTTGCAGAAGCCGACCAATTAAATGTTCTAAAGGCTGCTCAAATAGCCTATGATGAAGGCATTGCCATACCAATACTGTTAGGACGCAAAAATATCATTCAATCATTAATGGATGAATTACAGTTTGAAGGTGATATTGAAATTATTGATCCTAAATCTGATGAAGAAGAAGAGAGAAGAAATACTTTTGCTGAAGCCTACCACCAAAGAAAATATCGTAGTGGATTAACCTTACTAGAAGCTCAAAAATGGATGCGCGAACGCAATTATTTTGCAGCCATGATGGTTAAAGAAGGTAATGCAGATGCCTTAGTAACAGGATATACCAGAAGCTACCCCACTGTAGCTAGGCCAATGATTGAATTAATTGGTAAAATAGATAGTATTCAAAAAGTGGCCGCCACTAATTTAATGCTTACCAATCGTGGCCCTTTATTTCTATCAGACACAGCCATGAACATAGAGCCAGATGCTTCGGTATTGGTAGAGATTACAAGAATGACTAACAAGACAATGAAACTATTCGGCTTACAGCCTAATTTAGCCATGGTGTCGTTTTCTAATTTTGGGTCGTCTAAATCTAAATCTGCCACCAAAATAAAAAAAGCAGTAGCTGATTTACACAAAAATTATCCAGATATATGTATTGATGGCGAGCTACAAGCCGACTTTGCATTAAATGCTCAAATGAGATCAGAAAAATTTTCTTTCTCAAAAATCGAAAATAAAAAAGTTAATGGTTTAATTTACCCTAACTTAGAAGCCGCTAATATTAGTTATAAACTTTTAAAAGAAATTGACAAGGCAGAGTCTATCGGACCTATTATTATGGGTCTAAAAAAACCTGCACATTTACTACAATTAGGCGCTAGTGTAGATGAAATAGTTAATATGGTTTGCATTGCTGTGGTTGATGCCCAAGAAAGAGAAAAACATCGTAAAAATAAATTATAGAATCTGTAAATAAATGATTTCACATATAAGAGGTAAGCTTGTAGAAAAATACACCACCCATGTGGTGATAGAATGCAATGGCTTAGGCTACCATTTACCTATTTCGCTTCAAACGTTTACAGCGATTGCCGATCAAGAAAACATCAAGCTCTACACCTACCTTAGTATTAGAGAAGATGCTCATATTCTTTATGGTTTTTGGGACAAAACAGAACGTGAAATTTTTAAACTTTTGATATCGGTATCTGGCGTTGGACCAAGTACAGCTATCACCATGTTATCATCTATGAATACGACAGATATTCAAAATGCCATTGGCAATGAAGATGTAGAAAAAATTAAATCTGTTAAAGGCATAGGTGCCAAAACGGCACAAAGAGTTATCGTAGATTTAAAAGATAAAATTTTAAAATCTTTTGATATTACAGAAGAAATTCCTTCTTCAAACAATACTATTAAAAATGAAGCGTTATCAGCTTTAGAAGTGTTAGGCTTTGCTAGAAAAAGAGTAGACAAAATAATACAAGTTATCATTCAAGAATCTCCTGATATTACTCTAGAAGATTTGATTAAAAAGGCGCTAAAAAACTTGTAAAAGTTGGTGAGAAGTAAATCTTGTACATACAACTATATGTTTGTTATCGTTGTGCTCTTTTTTGGCGCATCTTCTCTTTGGGCTCAAACACCAACGCAAGAAAAAACTTCAACAAACAACATATCAAATAGTTATACAGAAAACGACACAATTCCTAAATTACCATACTCGTTTAAAAGCAGGCAGCAAGGTGGCTTATTTCTAAACGATAAATCTGAAATTGAGGTGATATACGACCCCTCTACTGGTCATTATATCATTATGGAAAAAATTGGCGATTACTATATTGAGCATCCTCGCCATATGACGCCTGAACAATACAAAGAATACCGCTTACAAAGAGAAATGCTTCAATACTCTAAAGACAAGCTTAGCGCCATTAGTGGTAAAAGCGGTAAAAGTGCAGAGGCTAGAAAAAATTTACTTCCAACCTACTATGTAAATTCTAGTTTTTTTGAAGATATTTTTGGAGGTAATACCATTGAAGTAAATCCGCAAGGGTCGGTTTTACTAAAAATGGGGTTGATTTACCAAAAAGTCGATAATCCACAGTTATCTGAAAACAATAGAAGCAGCCTTACTTTTGATTTTGATCAACAAATTAGTGCTAGTTTAAATGCCAAAGTTGGTAACCGCTTAAGGGTAACGGCCAATTTTGACACACAATCTACATTCAATTTTCAAAATATGGTGAAAATTGAATACACCCCAACCGAAGACGATATCATTAGAAAAATTGAAATTGGTAATGTTTCAATGCCTAGTAGAAACTCATTAGTAACTGGTGCACAAAACCTTTTTGGGGCCAAAACAGAATTACAATTTGGAAGAACAACAGTTACCGGTATTTTTTCTCAACAACGTTCCCAAACTAGAACTGTTACGGCAGAAGGGGGTGAAATTATTAATGAGTTTGATTTAGTAGCGAGTAATTACGATACCAATAGACACTTTTTTATAGCGCAAGAATTTAGAGACAACTATGATAACGCTCTTCAAAATTTCCCATTAATTAATAGCACAGTTAATGTAACTAGAGTAGAAATATGGGTCACTAACAGAAATGCACAAACCGAGGGTACTAGAAATATTGTAGCCTTTGCAGATTTAGGTGAGAATGACCCTAACCATATTGGCCCCGCTAATGTAACACCAATACCAGGTGCTAAAGATCCGTCTAATGAAGCTAATAATTTAAATGATTTACTCACCTTAAATGGCCCTGTAAGGCAAATTGCAACAGTGAGTCAAGCTGTAGCTCCTTATACCATGTCTCAAGGCAGAGATTATACCATTTTAGAAAATGCTATTAAATTAATACAAGGTGTAGATTTTGAAATAAATGCCCAACTAGGCTTTATTACTTTAAATCGTAGGTTGGCCGAAAGCGATGTCTTAGCTGTAGCTTACGAATATACAGAAGGTGATCAGGTTTATAGAGTTGGAGAATTTACCGATGCTGGTGTCGTTGCTCCAGATAATTTAGTGGTTAAAATGTTGAGAAGTGAAATCATCAATACGAATATTCCAATGTGGGATTTAATGATGAAAAATGTTTATGAAATTCCCGGTGCTTTCCAACTACAAAAAAACGGATTTAGGTTAGAGCTCATGTATCAAGATGATGAAACTGGGCAACCCATAAACGTATTACAAAATGCCGTAACTAGCGGTGTTAACGATCGAACCATTCTAAACTTATTACGATTAGACCGGTTAGATCAAAACCAAAACGACCTACCTGAAGGGGATGGATATTTTGATTATGTCGACGGCATCACCATCAATCCACCAAAAGGATATGTAATTTTCCCTACGGTTGAACCCTTTGGAGAATATCTAGATAATATATTACTACCGCAAGACGATGTGTATATTTTTCATGAATTATATGATCGAACACAAGCTGAAGCACAAAACGATTTCCAACAAAAGGACAAATATCATATCAAAGGACACTTTAAATCTGACGGACAAAATGGTATTCCTTTAGGAGCCTTTAATGTTCCGAGAGGTTCTGTAAAAGTAACATCTGGTGGAAGAGAATTACTTGAAGGTGTGGATTACGTTGTTGACTACAATATTGGTAATGTGCAAATTATCAATCCTACCTTATTGGCTTCGAATGCTCCTATTAATGTTTCTGTAGAAAACAATATCGGGTTTAACCAACAAACCAGACGGTATATGGGAATAGATGTACTTCATGTATTTAATGATAATTTAGCCGTTGGTGCTAATGTGATTAATTTTAATGAACGCCCCATCACACAAAAAGCTCAATACGGGTCTGAGCCAGTTAATAATACCATTTTTGGTGCATATATGACCTATAAAAAGGAAGTTCCTAAGCTCACAAAACTGGTGAATCATTTACCTAATATTGATACAGATGTAGCCTCATTTGTTTCTGTAAGATCTGAGGTAGCCTACCTTATGCCTGGCACTCCCTCTGGTATAGACCAAGATGGAGCTGCAACATCTTATATTGATGATTTTGAAGGCTCACAAATACCCTTAGATATAAAAGCGCCAAAACAGTGGTATTTGGCCAGTACGCCTCAAGGGCAAACAGGTGATTTAGATTTTACCAACGGTAATTTGGCGGCAGGTTTACCAAGTGAGTTAAGATTTGGATCTGAACGTTCTAAACTAGCTTGGTATAATATAGACCGTTTATTTTATGGTTCATCGCTCAAACCGTCGAATATAGATAATGATGAGCTTTCAAGGGCTGAAGTTCGGCAAATAAATTATTCTGAATTATTTCCTGAAGTAGAGCTCGATATCACCCAATCAAATATTATCAGAACATTAGATTTAGCCTACTTTCCTTCAGAACGAGGCACCTATAATTATGACGATAGCTTTGACAATAATGGTAAATACCTCAACCCAGAAGATCGATGGGCAGGAATTACTAGACCACTTACGACCACCAACTTTCAACAAGCCAATATAGAATATATTCAATTCTGGTTAATGGATCCATACGAAAACTACTCTATCACCCCAGAAGAAGGTGGTAAAAATGGCCCATTAACTCCAGGCGATATGCAGGGAGAACTTTATTTTAACTTTGGTAGTATCTCTGAGGATATCTTGAAAGATGATCGAAAAATGTTTGAAAATGGTTTACCCGAAGATGGTGTACAAATACCGGGAGATAATATTGAAGAAACACCTTGGTCATCTATCCCTAAAAAACAATCTTTACTGTATGCCTTTACAGAAAGCGATGCCGCCAGACCAAATCAAGATTTAGGACTAGATGGTATTGATGATGCTGATGAAGCTAATAAATTTGGAGCTCAATTTGGAGAAGATCCATCTGCCGATAATTATAGTTATTTTAGAGGATCTCAACTAGATGCCGTAGATGCTTCAATTATTGCACGATATAGAGACTACAATTTGATGCAAGGCAATTCTCCTACCATCAATAATTCTCCAGAAAGCTACCCTACATCTGCCACCACATATCCAGATGTTGAAGATATTAATAAAGATCAGACCATGAGTGCTATTGAGAGCTACTATCAATACAAAGTTTCATTAAATCAATCTGATTTAATTGTAGGTCAAAACTATATTGTAGATAAAAAAATAACCACAGTAAATTTACCTAATAACACAACTCAAACTTCTACTTGGTATCAATTTAGAATTCCAATTACTGTTCCAGAAGATCCTAGTAATATCATTAATGATATGTCGGGCTTTACTTCTATTCGTTTTATGCGAATGTTTTTAACAAAATTTAAAATTCCTGTTGTATTAAGATTCGGAGAATTAGAACTGGTTCGTGGAGACTGGAGAAGATACACCAAAACCTTAGATGATAATATTCAACCTCCACAAGAGATTACACCAGACGAAAATAAAAACTTCGAAGTAGGGGTGGTGAATATCGAAGAAAACGAAGACAGACAACCAATACCCTATGTATTACCCCCTGGTATAAGAAGAGAACGTTTACAAGGAAGTACCACCATTCAACAACAAAATGAGCAATCATTATCCGTTAGGGTAAAACAATTAGAACCTGGAGATACTAGGGCTGTATTTAAAAATACAACATTTGATATAAGAATGTACAAGTTTCTTAAAATGTTTGTACATCTAGAGAGCATGTTAGGTGAAGTTGAGGTTAAAGATGACGAATTACTGGCTATCATGAGATTGGGGAGTGACACCGATGACAATTATTATCAAGTAGAAATTCCTTTAAAGGTAACCCCTTTCGGATCTACAACACCTGAAGAAATATGGCCAGAAGAAAATGATATTAAAGCAGCTATAAAAGATTTTGGCGAATTAAAATTAGACCGTTTAGAACAAGGTGCGCCCGTGGGAGAATTATTTCCACGGCCCGTTGATGGCGAAACTCCAGAGTTTAGAATAAGGGTAAAAGGTAACCCTAATCTATCTAATCTAAGAACCATTATGCTTGGGGTTAAAAATATTAGTAATACTCCTAAATCTATGGAGTTATGGTACAATGAGCTTAGAGTATCTAATTTCGATAACAAAGGTAGTTGGGCCGCTATCGTTAATGCCGATGCCAATTTAGCAGATTTCGCTAACGTGTCTTTAACAGGAAGTATGCACACCATTGGTTTTGGTGCTTTAGACCAAAATGTAAACGAACGTAGCCAAGATGAAATGAAGCAATATGATGTAATTACTAATGTTAACGTTGGGCAATTACTTCCTAAAAAGGCCGCAATAAGCATCCCTATCAATATAAGTTATGGCGAAGAGTTTAGAGACCCTAAATACGATCCTCAATTTCAAGATGTGCTTTTCGATAAAGATGGACCTAATAAAGATTTGGCAAGAGACTATACACAAAGACGTGGTTTTAACCTGATTAATGTTAGACGCACTAAAACAGAATTTGAACGAAAACCTCATTTTTATGATATTGAAAACTTTTCTGTGTCATACCTATTTAATGAAGTGTACCATAGAGATTATAACATTCAAAAATATATTGATCAGAAATTAAGAACTTCTGCCAACTACAATTACGGGTTTAAACCATTGGTGATAGAACCATTTAAGAGTTCTGGATTTATTAGTAATAAATCATATTTACAGTTTCTTAAAGATTTTAATATAAATCTAGCACCTACAACCATCTCTATAAATTCTAATATTATTAGAAGTTATAATGAACAATTATCTCGATCTCTCGTGGCTGGGTTACCCGATTTACCAACTCTTATTCAAAGAAATTACACCTTTGATTGGGATTATCAATTGGCCTATAATTTAACCAAGTCTTTGCAGTTTAATTTTAGAGCGACCAACAACTATGTTTATGATACCTTTGATAGAAGCGAAGACATTCAATTGTATGATAATTTTTTCTCAATAGGTAGACCAGAGCAATATCACCAAACGCTTAACGCCACTTATAAAGTACCGTTCGATAAATTTCCTGTATTACAATTCCTTAACGGTACCTATAATTATACCGCAGATTATGATTGGCAAGCGGCAGCTTTATCTAATATTGATGTATTGGGCAATACTATTCAAAATTCTAATTCGCATAATTTTACTGCAGACATGAATATGGATCGATTATACCGTTATACGGGAATTGATAAACTATTCTCTCGAAAAATCAAAAATGTAAACCCCAACCAGCCTACACCTCAAAAAGACAATACAAAGAAAATAAAAACCACTTCAACTGGTCAAATAATTGGTATGGCCGCTGTTGACATTTTAACTTCAATAAAAAATATTAAATTATCGTATACCGAAAATAACGGTACCTTCTTACCGGGTTACATACCAGAATCTGGCTTCTTAGGACAGAACAACTTTAATGGCGGATTCGCCCCCACCTTTGGATTTGTTTTTGGTAGTCAATCTGATATCCTAGACACTGCGTTACGTAATGGCTGGTTGTTATCAAGAGAACCAAACGATAATTACTATGCAAGGAATTACTCTAAATCTCATTACGATAAGTTTGACTACTCTCTAAGCGTGAAACCTTTTAGAACATTAGACATTGAATTATTTGGTAATAGAACCTACACCAGCAGTTTTAACCAACAACTCGATGTGGTTCAAAACACCTTAAATGAAACTCCAATTAACGAAATGGGTAATTTTAGCATATCTCATTTTATGCTAAAAACTGCTTTTAAAAACGGTGATGATTTGTTTGAAACATTTAAGGAGAATCGCGAAGTAATTGCGCAAAGACTAGCTAATAAAACGGGAGCAGATATTAATGGGTTTGGAGTTACAAGTCAGGATGTGGTTTTACCTGCATTTTTAGCAGCCTATTCTGGTAAAAGTGCAAATGATGTGTCGTTAAGTGCCTTTAGAAATATGCCAATCCCTAACTGGAGACTATCTTACAAAGGTTTAATGGGCTTGTCTTGGTTTAAAGAGAATTTTAGAAGTGTAACTTTAGAACACAGTTACCGTTCAATCTATTCAATCTTATCTTATACCAATAATCTAAGGTACGATGCTTCTGATCCTTTTGGAAGTGGTAATAGAGATATCGCAAATAATTACAATCCTAAAAGACTATACAATGGCATTAACCTTATTGAAGAGTTTTCTCCATTAATTCAGGTAGACCTTAAAATGAAAAATTCATTTTCACTTAGAGCGGCCTTCAATAAAGACAAAGCATTAAATCTTAATTTTAATAACAATACCATTACAGAAATTCAAGGAGAAGAAGTAATTGTTGGCTTAGGATACCGAATTAAAAATGTAAGAATGAAATTTAAAACAGGGGCCACAACTACCACTTTTCAAGGTGATATCAACATTAAAGCAGATTTAGGTATTCGAGATAATTTAACCACAGTAAGAGCTTATGCCATTGATGATATTAATAATAATCAAATTACTGGAGGTCAAAATCTAATTTCGTTTAAACTATTGGTAGACTATTCTCTCAACAAAAATTTATTAACATCCTTTTACTTTGATTATAATAAGTCTAAATTTGCTATCTCTACCACCTACCCTAGATTGGCAATTAATGGTGGTATTAGTGTAAGATACATTATTGGCAATTAAAAATTTATAAAATGAATATTCCAGCAGATTTAAAGTACACCAACGACCATGAATGGGTAAAAATTGATAACGGTATAGCAACAATAGGCATTACGGATTTCGCACAAAGCGAATTAGGAGATATTGTATATATTGATGTAGACACTGAGGGAGAAACTATCGATCAAAATGAGGTTTTTGGTAGTGTAGAAGCCGTAAAAACTGTTTCAGATTTATTTATGCCCTTAAGTGGTGAAGTTACCGCTTTTAATGAAAATTTAGAAGATGCACCAGAAAGTGTAAACAAGGATCCTTATGGTGAAGGCTGGATTATTAAAGTGAAAATTACAGATCAATCAGAAATAGAAGGTCTTTTAGATGCCGAAAAATATAAAGAAGTTATTGGAGGGTAATGCTCTTTGGTTAGCCATATTCTCAACAGTAATTTTAGCAGTATTAAGTTTAATCTCTGTTCCAAAGTTAAGTTTAGGTCTTAATCTTAAATCTCCAGACAAGTATTTACACGTATTAGCCTACTTTGGATTAAGTTTTATATGGTTTTTGGCATTATCAAAAAAGCTAAAAACTAACATCTCAAAATTTGCTTTAATATTGTCTATATTTATTTACGGCATAATTCTTGAGGCTTTACAAGGTGAACTTACCAGTTATAGAACTGCAGATTGGCTTGATGTTATAGCAAATACTGTAGGCATATTAATAGCTGCATTATTTTTTAAATCGATTACTAGATGGTTAAAACTGAATTAAAAAAATTCTTGTAATTGTCGTAATTTATTCCTTAAATTAGCACGTGATAAAAATTTATTAGACATGGAAGTTAAAAAGAACCCCAAAGCAAACCTTGAAAAACACAATAAACAGTTCATGTTGTTGGGTTTAGCTCTTGCTTTGATCGTGATTTATATTGGTATTGAATGGAAAACCTATGAAAGATCTATTGCTGATTTAGGTATTGGTAATATTGAAGCTGAAGAAGAAATTGATATTCCTATTACAGAAAGAATCCAAGAAATAAAACCACCACCTCCACCTCCACCAGCTCCAGAAAAAATTGAGGTTATAGAAGATGAAGAAGAAATCGAGGAAACAATATTAGAATCTACTGAGACGGACGAAACCGAAGCTGTTGAAGTTGAAGAAATTGTTGAAGTTGTTGAAGAAGAAGTGGTAGAAGATGTACCTTTTGCAATCATTGAAGAAGCTCCTGGATTTCCAGGCTGTAAGGGTACTAAAGCAGAAAAGAAGAAGTGTTTTTCAGAAAAAATGCAAAAACATGTTAATAGAAAATACAATACGGGCTTAGCCGGCGATTTAGGTTTACCTCCTGGTAAAAAAAGAGTTTATGTTCAGTTTAAAATCGACAAAACAGGCAAAATTTCTGAGGTAAGAGCTAGAGGTCCTCACAAAAGACTTGAGAAGGAAGCTATTCGTGTGGTTGAATTGTTACCACAAATGGAACCTGGTAAACAAAGAGGAAGACCAGTTGGTGTAAAATACACCTTACCTATTACCTTAATTGTAGAGTAAGTCTATAAAACTTCTAATAAAAAAGCCACCCGTAAAGGTGGCTTTTTTTGTGGAGCCAAGTGGCATGATAAAAATCATAGTTTAACATTTCTTTAATACCGAACTTTATTATGGAAATTTTAAATAGCAGAAATCATGTTACAAAAGAAAGCCGCCCATGCAGATTTAAACAACTTCAGTAAGCTATTTTTCCAATTAGGTTTACTACTAACGATGATAATGGTCTACACTGGGCTTGAATGGAAAACATTCGAGAGAAATATTGAACAGTTAAATGATGCAGTTTTTCAAGTAGAAGAAATTGAAGAAATACCCATGACTAAAAGAGAATTAGAGATCAAGCCACCTCCACCTCCACCTCCCGCGCCAGAACAAATTACAGTCATAGAAAATGATGTTGAGATTGAAGAAACCATTTTAGAATCTACAGAAACAGACGAGCATGAAGCTGTAGAATATAATGAAGATCTCAATGATATTGCAGAGGTTGTAGAAGAAGAGGTTGTAGAAGAAGTCCCCTTTGCCATAATTGAAGAAGCTCCTGTATTTCCGGGCTGTAATGGTAACAAAAAAGAATTGAAAAAATGTTTACAAGATAAAATCACAGCCCACGTTAACAAACACTATAATACTGGCTTAGCCACCGATCTTGGGTTATCTCCAGGTAAAAAAAGAGTTTATGTTATGTTTATGATTGATAATAACGGTGAAATAAAACAAGTACAAGCTCGTGGCCCACATGCAAGATTAGAAAAAGAAGCCATCAAAGTTATTGAAAGCCTACCCAAAATGAAACCTGGTATGCAAAGAGGAAT
>JAUIJW010000204.1 GCA_030431085.1 Bacteroidia bacterium | reverse complement strand
ATTAGAAACAACCCATTAAAACAATGGAAAATAAGTCCGGTAGACGATAAAGCACAAGAACTATGGCACTCTTATACTTTTTACAAAAAACGTATGTTTGAGAACACTAAAGGTGGTGGCATACCATTTAAAGTGATTAAAGCCAATAGAAAAACAGAAGCCCGCATCGAAGCCATAGAGTATTTGTTAGATAGTATTCCTTATGATAAAAATAAAGAGGTCTAAAGTAATATTCTCTTTATTTACCTTTACGAAACATAAAATAGGCTCCTATTAAAATCATAGGGATACTTAGTAGTTGCCCTGTATTTAAATCCCAAGCAGCCCGTTGATCTACTTGTGCTTCTTTAAAGAACTCAACAATGAGTCTTACAGACCATAACAATACCATAAACAAACCAAAAATATAACCTAATTTTTCTTTTTTATCAGTTTTCCAATAGACAAACCAAAGCACTAAAAAGGTAATTAGGTAACCAAAAGATTCGTATAGCTGGGTAGGATGTCTAGGAAAATCTTCGCCCAATTGTTTAAATACAAAACCGTAATCGGATTGGGTTGGCTTACCTATAATTTCTGAATTCATTAAATTGCCTATCCTTACAAAAATAGCACCACTCGCTACTGGTATTACCACACGGTCTAGAATCCATAATATAGGCTTATGTAGTATTTTTTTGCTGTAAAAATACATAGCGATGATAATGCCAATAGCCGCACCATGGCTCGCCAAACCTTGATATCCCACAATTTCAAAGGGATTAAATCTTACAGGTAGTAATACTTCTAAAGGATGTTGAAGTAAAAAAGCAGTATCATAAAATAAAAAGTGACCAATACGCGCACCTAACAAAGTAGCTACCACAGTATAAATAAATAGTGAATCTAATTTTTCAAGAGATTTGCAGCCCTAAAACAAAGGCTATAACAAACATTAAACTATAATATCTTATTTCAAAAGAACCTATTTTAAACAGTGATATACTAGGGTTCCAATCTATACTAAGTATTGTCATATTTTAATTTTGTATTATACTATTTAATGATTCAATATCTAATTGAATTACTATTTTGCTTTATTTAAGGTACCGGATCGTAACCGTTCCCACCCCATGGATTACATGATACAATTCTTTTTAACGCTAACCAACCACCTTTAAAAACTCCAAACTTTTGAAGCGCTTCAATGGTGTATTGTGAACAGGTTGGACTGTACCGGCAACTTGCTGGCGTATATGGAGAAATAGCTACTTGGTAAAATCTCACTAGTATTATCAACGGATATATAAATACTTTTTTCAAATACTATTTTAAACTAAATGTTGTACCCTCTTTTCCATCCTTTAAATAAATTCCTTTGGCGGCAAGATCATCTCTAATCTTATCAGACAGTGCCCAATCTTTATCTGCTCGTGCTGCATTTCTCATTTCAATAAACATGTTGACCACACTCTCTAATTGTGTTGTGGCTTGACCACTATTTTCAGCATTATTATTCAATCCTAGCACATCAAAAACAAAAGCATTAATCGTCTTGATTAAGAGGTCTAAATCTTCTGATGTGATATACTCCTTACCATCATGAATCAGGTTAATAAATTTTACTGCATCAAATAAATGTGCAATTAAAATAGGCGTATTAAAATCATCATTCATGGCTTGATAGCACTTATCTCTCCACAAATTAACCTCAATAGTACTTTTATTAGAAGTAGATAGTTTTGGTATTAAATTAAGAGCATCCATCAGCCTTTGATGCCCTTTTTCTGCAGCCAATAGTGCCTCATTAGAAAAGTCTAACACACTTCTATAATGAGCTTGCATCATAAAAAATCTGGTAACACTAGCACTAAATCCTTTACTTAGATTTTTATTATCTCCAGTAAATATCTCTCCTGGTAAAATATTATTACCTGTAGATTTAGCCATTTTTTTACCATTAAGGGTCAACATATTACCATGCATCCAATACTTTACCGGAGCTGTATTATGGCAGGCTACTGCTTGAGCAATTTCACATTCATGGTGCGGAAATTTTAAGTCCATACCTCCGCCATGAATATCGAATGCTTCACCCAAATATTTTGTACTCATTACGGTACACTCTAGATGCCACCCTGGAAAGCCAATACCCCAAGGAGATTTCCATCGCTGAATATGTTCTGGTTCTGCCCGTTTCCAAAGGGCAAAATCTTGTGGATTTTTTTTGTCTGACTGACCATCTAGCACTCTTGTATTTTCTATAGCGTCTTCAATATTACGCTTAGATAAAATTCCGTAATGTTCTTTTTCATTATACTTTAAAACATCAAAATAAACAGAGCCATTAACCACATAAGCCAGACCGTTATTTATAATAGTTTGAATAGCCTCTATCTGTTCTAAAATATGACCTGTAGCTGTAGGTTCTATACTAGGTGGTAAAAAATTAAACCGTTCTAGAATTTGATGAAAATCTACAGTATATTTCTGTACAATTTCCATCGGTTCTAATTGTTCTAATCTAGCTTTGGTAGATATTTTATCTTCTGCTGCATCATCAGTTAAATGCCCTGCATCGGTAATATTTCTTACATAACGCACTTTATAGCCTAAATGTAAAAAATATCGATAAATCATATCAAAAGACATGAAAGTCCTCACATTACCCAAGTGCACTTTACTATACACTGTTGGCCCGCAAACATACATTCCCACATAGCCCTCTTTGAGAGGTTTAAACAATTCTTTTGTGTTGGTAAGAGAATTATAAATTGATAGATTTTGTGTCATTACAACTTTAAGGATAATATTGTTTTACAAGATGTCAAAGATACTCAACTTAACTAAAAAAGCACCTAATTTTGATTTTTTTAGGTGCTTTCTCTTTAATTAACTTACTTAACTTTTAGTCGTTACTTTACAGTAATCTACATTTAACCTTAACAAGGATGACTTAGGAACTTTTAATTTGACAAGTTTTTTGTTTTTCTTCATATCGCGTTCTTCTAGTATTTTTTGAATCTCTTTTTCTCGCTTAGCCAAATGTTTAGACATTAATTCTTGATGTTTTTCGGCCTGTTTACTATGTATTTTAGCCAATTGCTGAGCACGTTTCATTTCGCGCTGAACTTCTTTGGTGTTTAGAACTTCCATTTGCTTTTTTAAAGTTTCGTTCATCACCTTCATGTTTTCTTGCATCTTTTTTTGCCATTCTTTCATGTAATTCTTATCATTTTTAAACCTTTCAAAATCAAAATGTAAAGAATCTGATTCAATATTAATCTCTATATCATTAAAATCTTCAAATCGCGGCATTACCATTACAATACTATCCATATTAATATTAGGAATCTGAATTTCTGGCATTTCAAAATTCGCAATAATTTTATCTGAGCCCATAAAAAAATATTCAGAAGACATAAGGTCTGTATTAGAATTAATGACCACTTTTTTATGTTCGCGATCTATGTCAATATCCCATTCATCTAGAATCTCTTGAGCCTCTTGTTTTGACAGCCCTTCGGCGTACATCACAGGTGTAATTTCAACCTTATTCTTATTCCATTCTTCAATTTCAATTTCTATAAAAGAAGCGTTAAATAGTATTTCTGTATCTTCATCGACGTAAAACGATTGTACTGTTTTTTTATATTCTTGAGCGTATAACGACACCGTCATTAAAATCGCCATAAAGTTTGCTATTCTATAAGACATTCTTCTCATCTTTTTGTGGTTTTGATGTGTTTAATATATTCTTCAATTCTATTAATAATTGTAACCGTTGTTGTAAGTTTTTAATTAAAGCGTCGATAATCTTCTCATTAATTTCACCCGAATCTAATCGCTCACCCAAGA
>JAUIJW010000015.1 GCA_030431085.1 Bacteroidia bacterium | reverse complement strand
CATAATACGCCAACCATTAATCAACATCTGCCTGTTGAAGATCCACTTTCGGCCAATCAACTTAAAACTTTAGAAGAAAATGCTAAGGAGTATGGTATTAGCCATTGGGGATTAGGTGACCCAAAAAATGGAATTGTTCATGTAGTTGGTCCAGAAAATGGCATTACTTTACCCGGGTCTACTATTGTATGTGGAGATTCTCATACCTCAACACATGGTGCATTTGGGGCCATAGCATTTGGCATAGGTACCTCAGAGGTTGAAATGGTACTTTCTACACAATGTATCATGCAACCCAAACCTAAAAAAATGCGCATCAATGTGAATGGAGAATTATCTAAAGGCGTAACACCTAAGGATGTAGCATTATATATTATTTCTAAGTTAAGCACGTCTGGAGCTACAGGTTACTTTGTAGAATATGCAGGTGATGTATTTGAAAAAATGACGATGGAGGGCAGAATGACTGTATGTAACTTAAGTATTGAAATGGGTGCTCGAGGCGGAATGATAGCGCCAGATCAAACCACGTATGATTATATTGAAGGTAGAAAATTTGCACCGAAGGGTGAAGATTGGGATAAAGCCTTGGCCTACTGGAAAACTTTAAAAACGGATGATGATGCTATATTTGATAAAGAATACAATTTCGATGCGGCGGATATAGAACCTATGATAACTTATGGAACAAACCCAGGTATGGGACTAGGAGTTAGTCAGAACATTCCATCTTCTAATGATTTAGATGGAGGTAAAGCTACATACGAAAAGTCTTTACAGTATATGGGGTATCAAGAAAATGAACCCATGATAGGAAAACCAGTAGATTATGTGTTTTTGGGTAGTTGCACTAATGGTAGAATTGAAGATTTTAGGGCCTTTGCTTCAGTAGTAAAAGGTAACAAGAAAGCAGATCATATCACGGCATGGTTAGTACCAGGAAGTCATGAAGTCGAAGATCAAATAAAAGAAGAAGGTTTGTTTGATATCATCACTAAAGCAGGCTTCGAACTACGTCAGCCTGGATGTTCTGCATGTTTAGCTATGAATGACGATAAAATTCCCGCAGGTAAATACGCAGTTAGTACGTCTAACAGAAATTTTGAAGGCCGACAAGGTCCAGGATCAAGAACATTATTGGCAAGTCCGTTAATGGCCGCCGCCGCCGCCATCACGGGTAAAGTAACAGATCCTAGAGAATTTCTTTAACAAACAAACCAATAATAATTTTAATTAAGAAAAGAATATACCATGGCTTACGATAAGTTTGAAATATTAAAGAGTACAGCATATCCTTTACCAATAGAGAATGTAGATACAGACCAAATCATACCGGCACGGTTTTTAAAAGCTACAGAACGTAAAGGTTTTGGTGATAATTTATTTAGAGATTGGAGGTACAATGCAGATGGAACACCAAAAGAAGATTTTGTATTAAATGATGCCAAATATTCTGGTAAAATTTTGGTTGGAGGTAAAAATTTCGGATCAGGATCTTCCAGAGAACATGCCGCTTGGGCGGTGTACGACTTTGGTTTTAGGTGTGTAGTTTCTAGTTTTTTTGCAGATATTTTCAAAAATAATTGCCTAAACATTGGGGTGTTACCGGTTCAGGTGAGCGAATCTTTTTTGCAAAATATTTTCGAGGAGATTTATAAAAACCCTAACACTGAAATTGAGATAGATTTACCAGAACAAAAGATTACACTTTTAGCGACGGGACAGAGCGAAACATTTGAAATTAATAGTTACAAAAAAGAGAATATGTCTCATGGTTTTGATGATATTGACTATTTGCAAAATATGAAGTCCGAAATTCAAGAATTTGCTAAAACAAGACCGTTTTAAATCAATTAAATGGCGACAATACATAAAGTAGAAATTATGGATACAACACTCCGTGATGGTGAACAAACCAGCGGAGTTTCCTTTTCTTCAAGTGAAAAATTAACTATTGCAAAGCTGCTATTAGAAGAATTAAAAGTCGATCGAATTGAAATTGCATCAACTCGTGTTTCTGAAGGTGAATTTCAAGCCGTAAAAAACATTACAGATTGGGCGAAACAAAACGATTTTTTAAATCAGGTTGAAGTATTGTCATTTGTTGACCATGGTTTGTCTATAGATTGGATGAAGCAAACTGGGGCTAAGGTTCAAAACTTGTTGACTAAAGGCTCATTAAATCATTTAAAATATCAGCTAAAGCAAACACCAGACCAGCATTTTAAAGCAATTGCAAATGTAATTACACTGGCAAAAAGTAATAACATTACCACCAATGTATATTTGGAAGATTGGAGTAATGGTATGCGTAATTCTAAAGACTATGTGTTTAAGTTTTTAGATTTTTTAAGTCAGCAGGATATAAAAAGAGTATTACTGCCAGATACATTAGGAGTATTAACACCTAGAGAAACCTTTACATTTATTAATGAAATTAGAACTCGGTATCCAGAAATGCATATTGATTTTCATGCGCACAATGATTATGATTTAAGTGTAGCCAATGTTATGGAAGCAGTAAAAGCTGGCGTAAATGGCTTGCATTTAACCATTAACGGTATGGGAGAACGAGCAGGTAATGCACCTTTAGCCAGTGTGATTGCAGTATTAAACGATTTCTTTCCCGATCTTAAGAATAATGTTCAAGAAAAATCTCTCTATTCTGTAAGTAAACTTGTTGAGACTTTTTCAGGATTTAGAATTCCGGAAAACAAGCCAATATTAGGTGAAAATGTTTTTACTCAAACTGCTGGTATACATGCAGATGGCGATAGTAAGAATAATCTATACTTTAATGATTTATTGCCAGAACGTTTTGGTAGAAAGCGTCAGTATGCCTTAGGTAAAACATCTGGTAAAGCCAATATCCAGAAAAATCTACAAGAATTGGGCTTACATTTAAGCGATGAAGATATTTTAAAAGTAACGAAAAGAATTATTGAGCTAGGAGATAAAAAAGAAGTAGTGACAAAAGAAGATCTACCCTATATTATTTCTGATGTATTAGACAGCAACTTGTACGAAGATAAAATTTCTATTGAATCATATGTGCTTACGCATGCCAAAGGGTTAAGACCATCGACAACCGTTGCGGTAAAAATGAATGGTGAATTGATCGAAGAAAATGCTCAGGGTGATGGTCAATTTGATGCCTTTATGAACACGCTTAAAAAGATTTATAAAAAGAAGAAAAAACATCTACCTATCTTAATAGATTATGCGGTTAGAATACCCCCAGGCTCTAATTCTGATGCGTTATGCGAAACAGTTATTACCTGGGAAATTGATGGTAAAAATTTCAAAACTAGAGGGTTAGATTCAGATCAAACTGTTTCGGCCATCAAAGCCACTCAAAAAATGTTAAACATTATATAGTTTTAAGAGGATGGAGTTGGATACCCTAGTTCCATTGAAATAAAACACTTAAACTTAATTAAATAAATAAAATGAAATTAAATATTGCTCTTTTAGCAGGAGATGGTATTGGGCCAGAAGTCATTGATCAAGCTGTCAAAGTTTCAAATGCCATAGCCAAAAAATTCAATCACGAAATTAACTGGAAACCAGCATTAACAGGCGCAGCTGCTATTGATGCCGTTGGAGAACCTTATCCAGATGAAACACATGAAATCTGCAAAAATTCTGATGCTGTACTTTTTGGAGCCATTGGGCATCCAAGGTTTGATAATGATCCATCCGCTAAGGTAAGACCAGAGCAAGGTTTGTTGAAAATGAGAAAGGCTTTAGGTTTATTTGCTAATGTACGACCAACCTTTACTTTTCCATCACTATTAGACAAGTCTCCTTTAAAAAAGGAACGCATCGAAGGTACAGACTTAGTTTTTCTTAGAGAATTAACAGGGGGTATTTATTTTGGAGAAAAGGGAAGAAAAGAGGAAGGAAATGTAGCATTCGACCATTGTGTGTATTCTAGAGAAGAAGTGCAAAGACTGGCAAGAAAAGGCTTTGAATTGGCCATGACGCGTTCTAAGAAATTATGCTGTGTAGATAAGGCTAATGTATTAGAAACTTCAAGATTATGGAGGGAAACAGTACAGGCTATGGAAAAAGATTATCCAGAAGTAGAAGTATCTTATGAGTTTGTAGATGCCGTGGCTATGAGATTAGTACAATGGCCAAATTCTTATGATGTCTTGATTACTGAAAATTTATTTGGAGATATTTTAACCGATGAGGCCTCTGTAATTTCTGGGTCAATGGGGTTAATGCCATCGGCCTCATTAGGAGCAGATATTGGTTTGTTTGAACCTATTCATGGCTCTTATCCTCAAGCCGCTGGGAAAAATATTGCCAATCCGATGGCAACTGTTTTATCTGCGGCAATGATGTTTGAGAATTTTGGATTATTAGATGAAGGTAAAGCCATTAGAGACGTTGTGAACAAAGCGCTTGATCAAGGAATCGTTACTGAAGATTTAGCTGAAAACGGTACTTCGTATGGCACTGCCGAAGTAGGTGATTGGCTAGCAGAGCATATCTAAATAAGTTAATAGAATATAAATAAAAAGCGAAGTATGACTACATACTTCGCTTTTTTTGATTATTAATTAATATAATCTTGAGGGATATGTTAGGTTGTGGTTAAAAAAATATTTTATATATTAAATATAGGGTTTACTACCACTTAGGGGTTTTTATTTTTTAAGAATTCCATGTCATTATTTCTCATATACTTTTTAATAAATTATTTTACCCGTTAATATTATTAATTATTCATAACTACATATAAATTAAATAATTATAAATATTTGTCAAGTGATTTAACAGTTTTTAACAGTGGTAACGTATTATTAATTTATCAGTTATAACATAATTAATTCAATAGTTTTCGCAATTTTCGTTGTTTATTATAAAATTTTATCTAATAAAAGATAGTAAAGATTAGATTTTTATATTTTTAGCCTCAATCAAACCTAAACACTAATCTTATTTTATGAAAAAACAATTATCGATGAAACGATATTTTTATATCACGGCCTGTATTTTACTAGGAAGTTCGATGTCTTTACAGGCTCAAAATTGGGAATCTTTATTTGATGGTAAAACTTTAGATGGATGGACTAAGAAGGGAGGAAAGGCCTCTTATGTTGTAAAAGATGGTGTAATTATTGGAACATCAACCTTAAATACACCAAATACATTTTTATGCTCAGAAAAAATGTATAGCGATTTTATTTTAGAACTGCAGTTTAAAGTAGATCCAAAACTTAATTCAGGTATCCAAATAAGAAGTAATAGTAATCCTAAGTACAGAAATGGCGTTGTACATGGCTACCAAATTGAAATAGATCCATCTGATAGAGCTTGGAGTGCTGGTGTTTATGATGAGCAACGTCGTGGCTGGCTAAACCCATTAACACATAATAAACCAGCTCAAAAAGCTTTTAAACAAAACCAATGGAATACTTACAGAATAGAGGCTATAGGTGATGAAATTAAAACATGGATTAATGGAGTACCTGCAGCCTACCTAATAGATGACATGACACCTTCAGGCTTTATAGGGCTACAGGTGCACAGCATTGGTGATGCTTCAAAAAATGGAACTACGGTACAGTGGAAAAATATTAAAATCTTAACTAAAAATCTAGATAAGTACCAAAAAAAATCTCCACTTAAACCAATTTCAACTTACAATACCTTAACAAAAAATGAAAAAGAAAATGACTTCAAATTGTTATGGGATGGTAAAACCACTACGGGATGGAGAGGTGCTAAATTAGATCATTTTCCAAAACAAGGATGGACTATAAAAAATCAAGAGCTTACAGTATTAGCTAGTGGAGGTGGTGAATCTACAGCCGGTGGTGATATAGTTACTGTGAAGAAATACGATAATTTTGAATTGTTAGTTGATTTTAAAATTACTGAAGGTGCAAATAGTGGTATAAAATACTTTGTAAATACTGACCTGAATAAAGGAGCAGGATCATCAATAGGTTTAGAGTTTCAAATTTTAGATGACTTAAGACATCCTGATGCTAAAAAGGGGAATCATGAAGGAAGCAGAACAATTGCTTCGTTATATGATTTAATTAAATCAGACCCAAATAAGTATGTCAAACCTATTGGGCAGTGGAATAGAGCAAGAATCGTATCAAAAAACAACCATGTTGAACATTGGTTAAACGGAATGAAAGTGTTAGAGTACACAAGAAAAAGTGATGCTTATAGAAAGTTAGTTTCAGAAAGTAAATATAAAGTTTGGCCAAACTTCGGTGAAGCCGATAGCGGACATATTTTACTTCAAGATCATGGGGATTTGGTAAGCTTTAGAAATATAAAAATTAAAGAATTAAAATAATGAAATCTAACAGAAGAACCTTTATAAAAAAAGCCTCCACTGGAGCTATTGGAATTGCCGCGTTTGGAGCTATTCCAAGTATATCGGCCAAAAGTTACTCTAAAATCTTAGGGGCTAATGATAGAATACATGTTGGTATTCAGGGGTTAGGTAGAAGATGGGGCGGTTTTATAGAACCTATAACTCAAAAAGATAGTAATGTAGAACTAGTTTATCTGTGTGATGTTATGCAAAGCCAGCGAGAAAAAGCGGCTCAAACATTTGCTAAAAAAGCGTCATACAAGCCTCATTTGGTAAATGATTTTAGAAAAGTGCTCGACGATAAAAAAGTTGACGCCGTGTTTATTGCTACTCCAGACCATTGGCACACGCCTGGAGCATGCATGGCCATGGAAGCAGGTAAACATGTTTATGTTGAAAAACCTTGCAGTCATAACCCGCATGAAAATGAAATAATTGTTGATTTTCAAAAAAAATACAATAAAGTGGTTCAAATGGGTAATCAGCAAAGGTCTTCTATTGAAACCAATCATATCATTAGAGAAATACATAATGGTATTATAGGGCAAACTTATAAAGCCATAGCTTTCTATATTAATTCAAGGGGTGAAGTGCCAGTACCTAAAAAAGCGTCTATTCCCGATGGCTTAGATTGGGATTTGTTTCAAGGCCCTTCTCCAAGAAAAGAGTATCAATATAACACTTGGGATTATAACTGGCATTGGTACGGTTGGGATTTTGGTACTGCAGAAATGGGTAATAATGCCACACATGAACTTGATATAGCTAGATGGGCATTAGATGTAAATTATCCCGTTTATACGGATGTACTGGCTGGTAAATATCAGTTCGTTGAGGATGGTTGGAGCATGTATGATACCATGGAGGCTAATTTTAAGTTCTCTAATGGTAAGTTGATTCAATGGGATGGTAGTAGTAGAAATGGCTATAATAAATATGGTAAAGGAAGAGGTACTATTGTTTATGGAGATAAAGGCTCTGTGTTTTTAGATAGGTCGGGTTATACTTTATATGATAGAAAAGGTAAGGTAATAGAAGATAGCCAATCCACTTCTAAAGAAAGTGGTCTTGCTCTAGGCGGTGGAGGAAATTTAACCACACGACATGGGATTAACTTTTTTCAAACCATAAGAGGTAAATCTAAGCTTACATCTTCAATAGAAGTAGGTGCAGTAAGTCAAATGCTTACCCATTATGCTAATATTGCTTATAGGGTTAGCAAACCGTTACAAATAGATGATAAAACTGGTGAAATTAAAGATCAAGAGGCGATGGCCCTATGGAAGAGAACTTATGAACCAGGTTGGGAACCTAAATTATAGCGAATGAATAGAAGAAATTTCGTATTAAATAGTAGTTTAACAGGAGTGGCTATTATAACCGGAACATCTGCCTTAACGGCCTCTAATGTTTTAGGAGCTAACGATAAAGTTAATATAGGAATTATAGGAACAGGAGATAGAGGCTCTGGTTTAATTCCTTTTTTGAACGATATTGATGGTATAGAAGTTATTGCTTGTTGCGATATATTAGCGTTTAGATTAGAAAAAGCGCTTAGTCAAACCCGTATTAAAGCTAAAGGATATAGTAATTATAAAGATCTCTTAAGTAATAAGGATATTGATGCTGTTTTAATAGCAACACCGTTTAGTACTCATGCTCAAATTGCTTTAGATGCTTTAGACGCGGGTAAACACGTATATTGTGAAAAAACCATGGTAAAAGGTTTAAAACCTATCCATACACTGATAAAAAAAGTAGACCAATCGAATAAAATTTTTCAAACTGGGCATCAATATCACAGTTCTAGGCTTTACAATGAGGTTGTTAATATGATTAAAGGAGGCGAAATTGGAGCGATTAGCCTTTTTGAATGCCAATGGAATAGAAATGGAAATTGGAGGAGGCCCGTTTCTAACCCTTCTTTAGAACGGCAAATTAATTGGAGGATGTATAAAGAATTCTCTGGTGGATTAACCGCCGAACTATCTTCCCATCAAATAGATTTTGTACACTGGGTATTGGGTGAAAACCCTAAGGACATAAGAGGTGTAGGAGGTATTGATTTTTGGAAAGATGGTAGAGAAACTTTCGATAATACCCACTTAATATATAATTATCCAAGTGGAGTTAAAGCTACTTTTACTTGTTTAACCAATAATGCCTTAGGAGATTACCAAATAAAGGTACATGGTAGCAAGGGTACTATTTTATTAGATTACCAAAAGGCTTGGTTGTATTACGAAAAAGGTGTAAAACTAAAAAAGCTAGGTAATGTTGATGGCGTTTCAGGTGCAACGGCTAACCCACAAGAACAAGGTAAAGGTGTTGAAATTAAGGTATCGCATTTAGATCCGAGTAAACAAGCTTTGGTTGATTTTAGAAATAGTATCATAAACAATACAATACCAATTTCAAATGTTCGTACAGGTGGTAATACCGCTAAGGCCGTTCAGTTATCTTTAAATGCCATGTATCAAAATAATATTCAAAATTGGCAATAACTCTATGTTCTAATCAATTCATAAACAGATAGATAATGTGTCATTTTTAAATTGTTGAAAAAACCTACGTTTTTTTAGTTCAAAAACATTTAATTAAAGGTATTTTTGCAGGATGACTATTTTAAAATCTATGCAGCTTACAACACAAGATACTGAAGAAAAAATAATAGGAAAAAAGCTTTATGACTATCAGCATGGAGCCATTGACAAAATTTTTGAAAGAATAAATGAATCTCCAGAAAAGTATAATTTGCTCTACCAATTGCCAACAGGCGGGGGTAAAACCGTAATTTTCTCTGAAATTGCTAGAAGGTATCTGCAAAGTACTAACCATAAGGTTTTAATTCTCACACATAGAATAGAGTTGTGTAAACAAACATCTAATATGTTGAGTGAGTTTGGTGTTGAGAATAAAATAATTGATAGTAACGTAAAAGAAATCACAAATAAAGATAATTATATGTGTTATGTTGCTATGGTTGAAACACTTAATAATCGTATTAAGGAGGGTAAAGTACACATACAAGATATTGGATTAGTTATTGTGGATGAGGCACATTACAATTCATTTAGAAAATTATTCAAGTATTTTGAAAAATGTTTTATTCTAGGTGTAACTGCCACGCCTTTGAGCTCTAATATTAATTTACCGATGCATGAAATTTACGATGATTTAATTGTTGGCGAGAAAATTTCATCGTTAATTCAAAAAGGCTTTTTAGCCGAAGCGACAACGTTTGTTTATAATGTTAACCTGACCTCCCTAAAAGTAGGAATCAATGGTGATTATACTGTAAAATCTTCAGAAGAATTGTATTCAAAAAACATGATGCAATCTAAGTTGATTAAGGCTTATGAACAAGAGTCTAAAGGTAAAAAAACACTAATATTTAATAATGGTATTCATACCTCTAGGCATGTTTATGAAACTTTTTTGGCAGCCGGATATAAAATTAAATATATCGATAACACCAATACTAAAGAAGAGCGCGTTAAAATTTTAGAATGGTTTAAAAATACACCAGATGCTATTTTAACTTCGGTAGGTATTTTAACAACTGGTTTTGATGAGCCTACCATAGAATCTATCATAATCAATAGAGCTACCAAATCTTTAGCCTTATATTTTCAAATGATTGGTAGAGGATCTCGTGTAGTGGGCGACAAGACTAAATTTACAGTAATAGATTTGGGTAATAATATGGCCAGATTTGGTTTATGGACTTCAGATATTGATTGGTATATGATTTTCAAAAATCCAAATTTCTATTTAGATAATTTGATTAGTGATGAAGATATCGAAAGGAAGTTTAGATATGTGATGCCAGAAGATGTTCGCCAAATGTTTGCCAAATCTGAAGATATCGATTTTGATGTGAAAGAAGCCTACAAAAAAGCAATTAAAAGCGGAGAAAAATCTAAAATTGTTTTAGAAAATTCGATTGCTCAGCATGCTAAAATGTGTGTAGAAAATAGTGAAGATGTGTTTGATGCTCATATTTTATCTAGGGAATTACATGATGATATTGAATTTAGAATTAAACAGTATTCATACTGTATATTAAAGAGTTCTAAAAACTATATCAAGTGGTTAGAAGAGGATTATAAAAGGCAGTTGCGGGTAAAGATCACTAGAGAATTCCACAAATAATAACTACTACTGTTTCCAAGTATTGTTATTGGGTAGTTCGAAAATTTCTAGGTTAAAATAAGGTACAGCCGCTAAGCAATGATCGAAAATATCGGCCATGATGTATTCGTAATTTTGCCATCTCTTATCACTACTAAAAGCATAAATTTCTAGAGGCATTCCTTGTGCTGTAGGCGCTAGTTGCCTAGTCATAATCATCATATCTTTATTGGTGGCAGAATGATTAGCAACATAAGTTTCAATATATTTTCTAAACACACCAAGGTTAGTCATATTTCTACCATTAATAGCTAAAGATTTATCTATTCTATGTGCTTCATTATAGCCATTAATTTCAATTTGTCGATGTTCTAAATAATCTTTAATAATACTAATATCTTTAAGAGAATCAATCTCGTCATTACTTAAATAGTGTACACTACTTAATTTAATAAGTAAAGACCGCTTAATTCTTCTTCCGTCAGAATTCATCATGCCTCTCCAATTTTTAAATGAATCAGATATAAGAGCATAGGTAGGAATGGTAGTGATTGTTTTGTCAAAATTTTGAACTTTTACCGTGGCTAAATTAATCTCAACAACATCTCCATCAGCACCATATTTTTCAAAGGTTATCCAGTCTCCAATGCGAACCATATCATTGATAGAGACTTGGATACTTGCAACGAAACCTAAAATGGTATCCTTAAAAATAAGTAAGATCACTGCAGAAGCAGCACCCATTGCGGTTAAAAACTTCCATATAGATGTATCTGTAAGGATAGCAAAAGAGATAATAATACCCGTAACCCATACAAAAATCATAAACACCTGAATATAACTATCAACGGGTTTGTCTTTGAGGCGTGGTAAAGTTTTAAAATAGTCTTTAAAGGTATTGAGTAAGCTTCTAATGATTCTTACCGCCATAACAACACCAATCACTTCTACAAATCGAAATATAATATCTTGAGTTTCTTTATAATCTACAAATACCACAGTAATCATATTATAGAAAATGATAAATGGAATGATATGTGCTAAGTTTCGTGGCGTTTTATTTTCAACCAAAATATCATCAAAATTGGTTTTTGACTTATGGGCTAACTTAGAAAACGATTTGATAATGATTTTTCTTGAAATAATATCAACAAGATATGTTGTGGTTAAAGTTACAGCTAAGAGAAAAAGCATGTTGATAAAAATAGCCCACTCATCACTTAAATGGGCATTCTTTAACAAGTTATATATTAGATGCGAGTATTTCGTCATGGTGAAAAAATTAAGCTACAAAAATAGTATCTTCTAAATTAATTGTCGATTTTTATAGTATATATTCTTAAATATGACTGATACAATTAAAATAAAAAAGAATACGGGTGAATGGGCTGACTTTGATTTGGAGAAGTTAAAACAATCTTTAAGGCATACTCAAGCTAGTGAAAACTTAATTAATGACATCGCCAATGAGGTTCAAGATGTTTTATACGATGGTATTAGCACAAAAAAAATATACCAAACCGCCTTTAGGCTGTTGAACAAAAAAACGAAAAGTGGTGCTTCTCGATACAAATTAAAACGAGCCGTGATGGAATTGGGGCCCACTGGTTTTCCTTTTGAAAATTTTGTAGCGGCAATTTTTACGCAAGAAAGATACGAAACCCAAGTAGGGGTAACCCTTGAAGGAAAATGTGTTAAACATGAGGTAGATGTTGTACTTAAAAAGGATCGCAAGTACGATTTAATCGAATGTAAATTTCATAACCAACAAGGTCGAGTAAACGACGTTAAAATTCCACTATATATTCAGTCTAGATTTGTTGATATTAAAAACAATGAAAAATTAGACCTTAATATTGAATCTAGCTATAACAGGGGGTGGATTTTTACCAACACCCGCTTTTCTTTAGATGCCATTAGCTTTGCGGAATGCACCGGATTAAATTTGGTGAGCTGGGATTACCCAAAGCAAGGTAGTTTACGTAATTTAATAGATAAACATAGGTTATTTCCTATTACGGCACTAACCACTTTAAATAAGTTTGAAAAAAGTAAGCTCTTAGAAGAAGGTGTTGTTTTATGTAGGCAAATTAATAAAGATCCATCGCTATTAAACTATTTACAGCTATCTAATAGAAAATTAAAGAATGTTTTAAACAATATAGCCGAATTATGTATTAGTCATCATTAAACTTTTCTAGTTTGTTTTTAATCTCAATATATTTAGATAGAAATTTTGTGCTTTGCAATTCGTGATGATTCAACATATTACTGTAAATATTATGGTGTAAAGCTTTAGATTTATCACTGATAATAGCATCTATTTTGCGTTTAAACGGAGGTAGAAACTTATGCTTGGCATAACATTGGTTAATGATTGGTAATGCATTTGATTGAGCCTCTTGCCATAATTTAGAATTCTGATGTAATTCAATGGCCTTTTCTGCAAATTTTTCAGGGCTGTTTTCAATGTATCCTGGCCAAGGTAAATCATCATGCATGCCTTCAGCACCTATATCTGTTGTAACACTAGGTGTTCCGTATAGCATACTATCTAGTAATTTACCTTTCAAACCAGCGCCAAATAATAAAGGTGCTAAACACACCCTATACGGACTAAAAATTTGTTTAATGTCTTTTTGCCATCCTTTGATGTAGAAACCTTGCTTTTCATTATGAAGCTGAAGTCCTTTTTGTTTAGAATAAGCACCATAGACATGAAATTGTGCTTTTGGTAATTTAGCTTTAACCAATGGCCAAATATTCTGCTTTAAGTATAAAACGCTTTGCCAATTAGGGGCGTGATTAAAATTGCCTACCGTTGTAAAATGCAATCTGTCATTAAATGCGGTTAAATTATCATAATGATGTAAGGGTAGCTCATCTACTAAAAAAGGAAGGTAAACCAGTTGAGTATAAGGAATATTAAATTGTGTTAACAATAATGTTAGCTCGTATTTTGAGATAATAATTGATAAATCGCATCTTAAAATGCTGCTAATTTCTCGATAAACCGTACGGTTATTTAATAGTAAAGATGGCTTGAACAATTCTTTATTTTCAAATGCTTGTTGTCTTCCTTTTCGTAATCCATGCAAGTCTTCTGTATCTAGAATTTTAATAGCATTCGGACAAACTTCAGATACTCTCCACCCAAACTGTTCTTCCGTTAGAAATCTATCGAATAAAACAATTGTAGGGTTAATACCTTGTATTATCGTATTAAAACTTTCATCATTTAATACTAATTTGAAGGTAGTGATGCCAAGAGCTTCTAAATCTAAACTAAATGGTGTTTTTGAAGCAGTGCATCCCAAAAAAATGGTATAGCCTTCGTTACTAAAAAATTCAATCAACTGAAGCATTCTTGAACCTGCGGCTGTAGTATTGGGCTCTGGCCATACAAATCCGATAATAAATATGGTGTTTTTGTTCATGATTTATGGCCGCTAATAATATGGTAAACTGTAGCTTTATCTAAAGTTTTACCTTTAGCTAAAGCCTTGATTTTTTTAAATGAAATGACATAGTCACACCCTTTTTTAAAATCGCTACAGCCATAAGCTGATGTGCCTTTTACAATCAAACCTTGGCTGCATTTAGGGCATTTTATTTTATCGGGAATGCTTTTTATTGGAGTATTTATTTTTTTGAATATAACTTTTTTATCGTTACTTAATTCAAGCACTCCTGTAACGTTATTGTCATCAAGTTTAAATCCTTTTAATTGAACAGTACTTCCTTTTTTTAAGAGTCTTAAATATTGATTTTCTGATATTTTTTTATGATGAATTAAGAATGGTAGTCTAAAATCACAACCTTGTTTAAATTGGCTACACCCATAGGCATTTTTACCTTTTAAAATTTGCACCTTTCCACATTTAGGGCAGGTTGTATTAATGATCGTTTTAATGCTTTTTGGTGAAACTGCTGTTTTAGCTTGAACTTGGGTTGATGCACCTATAGTAACTGGGCTTGTATCACTTCTTACCTCATACACTAGTTGATCTACCATTGCTTTCATATTAGTAATAAATTGTGAAGCGCTGTAATGGCCTTTTTCTATCTCTTTTAGCTGCTTTTCCCAGCGGCCAGTAAGTTCTGCAGACTTTAAAAGTTCATTATTGATAGTATTGATAAGTTCAATGCCTGTAGGTGTAGGGATAATTTGCTTTTTATTTCGTTTAATATATTTTCTTTTGAACAAGGTTTCAATAATATTAGCTCTTGTAGACGGTCTACCAATACCATTTTCTTTCATAAGATCTCTCATTTCTTCATCATCTACCTTTTTTCCGGCTGTTTCCATAGCTCTTAATAAAGAAGCTTCACTATACTGTTTAGGCGGTTTAGTTTCCTTTTCAAGGAAAGATGGCTCATGAGGGCCCTTTTCTCCAATAACAAAATCAGGTAATACATCTTTCTCTTTTTGCTTATCAGAATTATTATATTCAAAAACCAAGCGCCATCCTTTATCAATAATTTCTTTACCCGTAGTTTTAAAAGACACATCCGTCACCGTACCTAAAACTGTACTATGAGATACTTTACAATCAGGGTAAAAAATAGCAATAAAACGTTTACATATGATGTTGTAAACCAATTGTTGAGCAGGATTTAATGACAATTCTACTCCTGTTGGTATGATAGCGTGATGATCGGTTACTTTTTTATCATTAAAAACTTTACTGGATTTCCTTAGCTTATTACCAAGCAAGGGGTTAATTATAGGGTTGTACCGCTTTAAATGACTAAGTATACCTTTGCATTTCGAATAAATATCTAATGGTAAATACGTGGTATCTACCCTTGGATAGGTAATTGCTTTTTGTTCGTACAGTTTTTGAGCTATTTTTAGAGTTTCATCTGCTGAAAATCCAAATTTAGTATTGCAATACACCTGTAACCCAGTTAGATCAAATAGTTTAGGAGCATATTCTTTACCATCTTTTTTTTGAATATCGCTAATTTGAAATTCACTAGACTTTACTTTCTTTGCAAAAGTTTCGCCTTTTTGTTGATCTAAAAAACGTCCTTCTTCACAATTAAAAAGTACATTTCTATAAAGTGTTTGTAGCTCCCAATAAGGTTGGGGTTTGAAATTTTGAATTTCTAGATAGCGCTCAACCAACATGGCTAGAGTAGGAGTTTGAACTCTACCAATAGAAAGAACTTGTTTATAACCTCCGTGCTTTACCGTGTATAATCTGGTGGCATTAATTCCCAAAAGCCAATCGCCAATTGCTCTAGAAAACCCAGCATAATAAAGATGATCAAATTCAGAAGCATCTTTTAATTGGTTAAAACCTTCTTTAATCGCTTCTTTGGTTAACGAAGAGATCCAGAGTCTTTTAACGGTGCCCTGATAGTTAGCCTGGTTTAAAACCCAACGCTGAATGAGTTCTCCTTCTTGTCCAGCATCACCACAGTTAATAATTTCAGTAGCAGAATCAAATAGTTTTTTTACAATTTTAAATTGTTTTTGAATACCTGAATTAGAAACAACTTTAGTTTTAAATTTTTCTGGAAGCATGGGTAAATTATTTAAATCCCAACTCTTCCAATAGGTTTTATAATCTTTGGGTTCGTAAAGCGTACATAAGTGCCCAAAGGTATAGGTTACAGCGTACCCGTTGCCTTCGAAATAGCCATCTCTTTTAGTTTTGGCACCTAGAACATTTGCAATTTCTCTTGCAACACTTGGTTTTTCTGCAATACAAACTTTCAATTGAATATACCTTTTAAGAGCAAATTAAACATATTCTCTGCATTTAAAGATTAGATTTAGTTCCTTTTTTTTAACAAAGAAATCTATTCAATTTAGTATCTTGTAAAAAAATAATTAGAATGCCTTTTAGCCATAATGCTTTTACTTTTTTAAAAGATTTACAACAACATAACGATAGAGACTGGTTTAAAGATAATAAGCCTAGATACGACGAGGCTTTAGCCGATGCTAAACTTTTTTATCAATCTATATTGGAAAATTTGAAACAACATGATAACATTGAAAAAATCAAAATGTTTAGAATTTATCGTGATGTAAGATTTTCTAAGGATAAAACACCATATAATCCGCATTTTGCAGCTAGTTTTAGTCGTTTAGGGAAAGAATTACGTGGCGGGTATTATTTAAGAGTTAGGCCTGGAGAATCGTTTTTGGCAGGTGGGTTTTGGGAGCCGAACAAGGAAGATTTATTGCGTATAAGAAAGGAAATTGAGTTTAATGATCTGCCAATTAGAGAGATTATAGCCGAAACTAAATTTAAAAATATTTTTGGAGGTAAGTTAGAGGGGAGTGAGTTAAAAACAGCACCTAAAGGCTTTGATAAAGAGCATCCTGCCATTGATTTAATCCGTAAAAAAGGATATATCGCTGTTAGAAACTTTACCGATAAAGAAGTGTTGTCTGATGATTTTTTAGATCAAATAGATAATTCTTTTAGAACTTTAAGACCTTTTTTTGACTATATGAGTGAAGTTTTAACGACTAATCTTAATGGAGAATCGATATTGTAAAAAAACCGCCATTTTCGTAATGGCGGTTTAAAGTATGTTATAAAAACTGATTAGATATTTTCTCTGCTTTCCTCGATTCGGTATAGTCATAGAATCCTTCACCAGATTTTACCCCTAATTTTCCGGCAGTTACCATATTAACTAAAAGGGGGCAAGGAGCATATTTAGGATTTCCAAAACCGTCATGTAAAACTTTTAAAATTGATAAGCATACATCTAAACCTATAAAATCTGCTAATTGTAATGGTCCCATAGGATGAGCCATTCCTAATTTCATAACAGTGTCAATTTCATAAACTCCGGCAACACCCTCATATAATGAGTATATGGCTTCATTAAGCATGGGCATTAAAATTCTATTCGCAATAAACCCAGGATAATCGTTAACTTCAACAGGTATTTTACCAAGCTTTTCAGACAATGCCATAATGGTTTCAGTTACGGTATCACTTGTAGAATAACCTCTTATGATTTCAACCAATTTCATAATTGGTACGGGATTCATAAAATGCATGCCTATTACCCGATCTGGCCTGTTTGTAGCAGCTGCGATTTTAGTGATAGAAATTGAAGATGTATTGGTAGCTAATATGGTTTCTTGAGGAGCAAATTGGTCTAAGTCTTTAAAAATCTTCAGTTTTAGATCAATGTTTTCTGTGGCGGCTTCAACCACCAAATCTGTTAACTTCACCCCGTCTTTAAGACTAGTGAATGTATTTAAATTGTTAAGTGTTTGCTGTTTAATTTCCGTGGTGATTTTATCTTTACTTAATAACCTATCTAAATTATTTTCAATAGTTTTAATACTTTTATCTAAAGCATTTTTAGAAATATCTATTAAGTTTACTTCAAATCCACTTTGGGCAAAGACATGCGCAATACCATTACCCATAGTACCCGCACCTATAACTGCGATTTTTTTCATGATTTTATAAATTTATGATTTCGGGGGAATAGTGCCAAAAACTCTATCCCAAATAGTATTAGATACGCCAAAGGCTTTATTAGGATACTTATAATGATGTAATATATGATGCTGCCACGGATATGCAAAGAAATTTTTGGGCGCCTTTCTTACATGAATGGCACGATGTAAAAATGAATATAGCAAATATCCTAAAAAGAAACCTGGAAAAAATGCCCATGTATAAATTGGATGACCTATTAAATAAAAAAACACATAAAATATACCAAATAAGAGACTTGCCATAATAAGCCCTGGTACTGGAGGCATTAAAAGTCTTTCCCTGTCTTTTGGATATAAGTGATGCGACCCATGCATGATAAAATGAAACCGTTTGATGAATTTATTTTCACTCACCCAATGGAACAAAAATCGATGTAAGACATATTCAGCCAAAGTCCAAAAAAGTAAAGCAAAAATAAAAAGGCCTAAAAATGTTAAAAACGGAATATTTTTAACCTCTAAAGCTACGTAAACTAGTGCAACAACCGTTAGTCCATAAACTATAACATTTGAAATAAGTGTTGTTTTGGTAAGGCTTTCTAAAATTGGGTTGTTGAATATAGTAGCGGCTCCTTTTCTGTGTTCTGTAGTTACTTTAGTATTCATAGCTTACGTTCTAAAAATTATCAATAATTCTTTGAGCAATTCTTAAAGCTTCGGTACCTTGATGTAGGGATACAATTGGGGTTGCATCTTGGTGAATAGCATCAGCAAAAGTTTCTAATTCATCTAAGATAGCATTATTGTTTTCAATATTTGGATTTTCAAAATAGATTTGCTTTTTTACACCTTCTGCATTTTGAAGAATCATAGCAAATTCGTCTGGGTTCTCTGGTACATCTTTCATTTTAACAACTTCACTTTTCTTCTCTAGAAAGTCTACAGAGATATAAGCGTCTTTTTGAAAAAACCTTGATTTTCTCATATTTTTAAGTGAAATTCTACTCGCTGTGAGGTTAGCCACACAACCGTTATCAAATTCTAAGCGTGCATTGGCAATATCTGGAGTATCACTAATAACAGCAACACCACTGGCATGAACCGCTTTAACAGGAGAGTCTACCACGCTCAAAATAATATCTATATCATGAATCATTAAGTCTAAAACCACCGGCACATCGGTTCCTCTAGGGTTAAATTCTGCCAGTCTATGGGTTTCAATAAACATAGGGTTGTCTATTTTATCCTTAACTGCGGTAAACGCAGGGTTAAATCGCTCTACATGCCCCACCTGGCCTCTAACGCCTTGCTGTTTTACCAAATCTCTTAGTTCTTCCGCTTCACTTACGGTAGTGGTAATCGGTTTTTCAATGAAAATATGTTTGCCATTTAAAATGGCTTTTTGAGCACATTCAAAATGGTTTACGGTTGGTGTTACAATGTCAATAACATCTACGGCTTCAATTAAATCATCAATGGAGTTAAAGATAGGATACCCAAACTCTTCATGAACCTTTTCTGCATGCGCCCGGCTGGGGTCAAAAAAACCTTTAAGATTGAACTTTTTAGATTCTTGCAATAGTTTTAAATGAATTTTACCGAGATGACCAGCACCTAAAACACCAACGTTAAGCATAAAAAATATTTTAGTCAAAAGTACAAAATATGATATTTTTAGCACCGAAATTAGAAAAATAATTAGCTATTTTTGAAAACCTATGATTAATGACACTAATAAACATAAAGGACTTAGAAACCAGCTTGTTGCCACTATTAAAGCTAAGGGTATAAAAGATGAGAATGTTTTAAAAGCAATCTCTAACATACCAAGACATTTGTTTATGGATTCGAGTTTTATAGATTTTGCTTATCAAGACAAGCCGTTTCCTATTGGAGCAGATCAAACCATATCTCAGCCTTATACGGTTGCCTTTCAAACAGAATTATTACAAGTAGCGCCGCATCAAAAAATATTGGAGATTGGTACTGGTTCTGGTTATCAAACTGCAGTTTTAAAATCGTTAAATGCAGAAGTGTATAGCATAGAAAGGCAACACGAGTTATTTGTTAAAACTAAAAAACTACTACCTAAATTAGGCTATGTGCCGAAAAAACTCTCTTATGGAGATGGGTATTTAGGTTGGCCAGAATTTGCGCCTTTTGATGGCGTTATAGTAACCGCCGGAGCACCCTACATACCAAAACCATTGCTAGCTCAATTAAAAATTGGTGGTAGACTGGTGATTCCTGTTGGTAATGAAACTCAAGTCATGACACTTATCATCCGTAAGGGAGATAAGGAATTTGAAAAGCATGAATTTGGCGATTTTAGATTTGTGCCAATGCTAAAAGATAGCGCTAAATAATTACTTCTATAGAGCTTTATAAGCTAACAATATTATTTATTGAATGGCCAATTGATTGACTCGAGCTAGTACCTGATCTAGCTTTTGCAGCCCATCTTTAAAATCATTAGTAATTTTTTGCTTCGCTATTTCAAAGTAATTCTGATTTTTCTGGCCTAAAATCGTATGGTAGTACGAAACGCCTTCTTTTAAGTTGTTGATGAATTTATGGTAATATCGTTGCTGTTTAACATCTAACACACCATCATGCGCCTCAATTTTATCTTTGATATATTGTATATAAACTTGTAATTCTTTGATAAACATATTAGGTCTATCTGCCCGACTTATATTTTTTGAAATTCCGTAGATATAATCTACCATTTCTTTTAATGATAATACTTTAGAAAAATAGGCCATGTTTGGGCCCGGGCAAACAGATACTCCAATTCCTTCTTTCTTGGTATCTAAATTATATTTTAACAAAGCCGAAGTGCCTAAACCAACACAGGTACATGATTTTTCAATGATTTTATGATACAGCGAAAGATATTCTTGTTTTGGTAAATCTCGTTGTTTTAAATCGTTAATCTTTAAATTTTGATATTGCCTAGAAGCGGTACATATTCCTTTATCTGTATAATCTTTGTTAAGTGCCACAAATTTTTTAGGGCAAGAACTTCCAGGTCTATTTTTGGCAATTAACCGTTCTTTCTCTTCATCTTTTGTGTTGCCTTTTAGATTATGAAAGGGTACTCCTAATGGCGAAATATTACTTAAGTATAAGTCTTTTTCTTTGGCTTCAGACAATTTTGTGATAGTGGCATCATCTACTGTAGTGGCCTCTGGAACCAAAAGAAAAGGTGAACCCCAACCTACAGAGTCTATTTGATAATGATCTATTAAAAACTGATGCTCTTCTGCCGTACCCACACCACCTTGAGCCGATATTTTTATAGGTAAAACAGTGCGCGGCACTATGGCATTTTTATGATGTAATGATTTAACTAAAATACTATAAGTTTCTGATATTAAATTACCTTTATTTTCCTTAAACTGTTGAAGTATAGGTCCCATTAAGAAACCATCTGTAGCAAAAGCATGACCTCCACAATTTAATCCTGATTCTATTCTATACTCCGAAACCCATAATCCTTTTTTAGCTAAAAACTTACCTTGAATGATGGCAGATCTATAATCGCTTACTTTAAGTATAATCTTCTTTTTGATATTACCACGCTCATCAGGATAAA
>JAUIJW010000203.1 GCA_030431085.1 Bacteroidia bacterium | reverse complement strand
CTTTAATCATTGCATACTCACCACTTACATTATAACAAGCAATAGGCTGATCAAAATTATTCTTTAAATCTCTAATCATATCTAGATAGGATAATGCCGGTTTAACCATCAAAATATCTGCACCCTCCACATCATCAAAACTGGCCTCCCTTAATCCGTCAAGTCTATTGGCAGCATCCATTTGATAGGTTCTTCTATCGCCAAAAGTTGGTGATGAATCTGCAGCTTCTCTAAAAGGGCCATAATAAGCAGAGGCATATTTTACGGCATACGACATAATAGGAAGATTTATAAAGCCTCCAGAATCTAATGCTTCTCTCATGGTTTTAATCATACCATCCATCATTCCAGAAGGTGCTACCATATCTGCACCAGCTTTAGCATGTGATAACGTTTGTTTGATTAAGTTTTGTAGTGTAGCATCATTATCTACATCATTGTCATGGATAATACCACAGTGGCCATGACTTGTATATTCACAAAAACAAACATCCGTAATAACATATAAATCAGGATATTTAGACTTTATTAGCCTAATCGCCTGCTGCATTACTCCTTCATCATTCCAAGTTTCTGATCCTACTTCGTCCTTGTGTACCGGTATACCGAATAACAGCACAGCTGGAATATTTAGTGCGACAACCTCTTCTAATTCTTGACTTATTTTATCTAAAGAATATCTTTTAATACCGGGCATCGACTCTATTTCTGTTTCAATATCTTCACCCTCTTCAATAAACAACGGGTAAACTAAATCATCTACACTTAATTTAGTTTCTCTAACCAATCTTCTAATGGCTTCAGATGTTCTTAGTCTTCTAGTTCTATTTATCATCCTGTTTGTTTTGATAATAGTTGTTCACACAATCTAATACATTTTCTACTGTAGATATATGTGCTGTAATCACTTCACTAAAATGTTTCTTTGCTTCTTGAGCTGTAGTCTCCCCAATACAGAAAGCCACCTTATCATTCGGTGCATTCTCTTGCAAATAACTCTCTATTCCTGAAGGACTAAAAAATAAAACTCCCTTATATTTATCTTCAATTTTATTAGGTGTAAGTAAAGTTTTATAGCTTTCAATCTCTTGAAGTTCAAATTGATGTTGACTTAAAATATTAGGCAATTCATCACGTCTTAAATTACCGGTAAAATAGGTTAACTGTTTATTCTCAACATTATTTACCAAAAATTCGGCCAAACTTTTTGCATTATTCCCAACATGGTTAACGTTACCTATATTCCTTTCAATCAATCTTTTAGTTCTCCTTCCTACACAGTAAATATTTTCGAATTGAAGTTCTTCTTTAGAAAAGCTATTTAAAACAGATTGTACTGCATTCTGACTTGTAAAAACAACATGTTCAATTTTACTTTTTATAAGAGCAGGTTTTAGGCGATTGAACTTTATGGTGATGAAATCACTCATAGCAACACCAATATTGGGAGATAGCTTATTTTTTTGAAGCAGTGAGATATTTTTGGTAGAAAACACCAAATGTGTTTTATCAATTTTAATCTCTTGTCGCATTATTTTCTTTCCACCTCGTTCTAAAATATAATTAGCCGCGATTTCACCTAGGTCTTTAGCCCCATCTATTTTAACCTTTTTAGTATATTCAATTCTATTTTTTCCATCTGGACTTAATAAAACACCTTTAAAATTAACTTCTTCATCTTTAACATAAGCTAAAGCACCAATAGGTGCAGAACACCCTCCTTCTAGCACTCTTAAAAATTGTCGTTCAATACCAACACATATTTCTGTTTGACTATGGTTAATTTCTTTACAAATTTCGATTACTTTATCATTAGAGTCTAATGCTGCCACCATAACTGCACCTTGAGCTGGAGCAGGGATCATCCAATCTAAGTTAATATGATTCTTAGGTAAAACATCGATTCTCTTTAACCCTGCCATGGCAAAAATAGCCCCATTCCACGTTGAATCTTTGAGTTTTTGTAACCGGGTATTGACATTACCCCTTAACCCCACAATTTGATGGTTCGGATAACGGTATAGCCATTGGGCTTTCCTCCTTAAACTCCCTGTGGCTATGGTTGCCGTGTTGGCTTCAAAAAAGTTTTCGTTGTCTTTTAAAACCAAGATATCGTTGTGGTTTCCTCTTTTTAATACCGCAGCCTGTACTACCCCTTTTGGTAATAAAGTAGGTACATCTTTTAGCGAATGTACTGCCACGTCTATTTGCTTATTAATAAGCGCTATATCTAAATTTTTAGTAAAAACTCCTGTAATACCAAGCTCGTATAGGGGCTTATCTAAAATGGCATCGCCGATACCATCGATTTTTACAATTTCTGTTTCGTAGCCTAAAAATTGAAATTGTTGGGCCACGGTGTTTGCTTGCCAAAGTGCTAACTCACTTGACCGTGTTCCTATTCTAATGGGTTTGTTCATGAAAAAATATTTTACTTAAAGACTTGTTCCATTACTTGGATACTCAAATCTGCACGAGATTTTTCATCTCTAAGGTGGCTTGCGAATTTAGACACAATCTTATTCACAATAAATGTAGTTACCTCTTCTGTTTGCGCAATATTAAAATCGTTGTACTTCTTCGAATGCGTGGCAATAGCATCTTTCTTAATATGCTCTAACGAAGACTTTAGCGTATTTATAGCAGGTGTACTCTTTCTAAACATTAACCATTGAAAAAATTCGTCTTTATACTTTTCTATGATTTCATGCACCAAAGGCACCTGTTCTTTTCTTTTATTAAATGTATCTTTAGTTGTACTTGATAGTAAATCTACGTCTATTAAAGTTTTTTGATTTACATTAGCTATTGATGGCTCTGCATTACTTGGTATAGATAAATCAATTACAAGCTGTTCTTTATCATCGGCTAGCATCTCTTTGGTAAGTGTAGGTTTAGAGGCTCCAGTAGCCACAATCACCACATCTGATTTAGCAATTTCTTCTACCAAAAACTGATCGCTTACTGATTTAACACCTAGCTCATCTGCTAATTTCTTGGCCTTTTCTTCTGTTCTATTAATAATGGTAAGGTTAGTATCTTTTAAATAAGATACTCCACTTTTAGCGGTACTTGCACCAATTTTACCCAAACCATAAATGAGAATATTTGTGTTCTCTAAACTAGAAAAATGATCTTGGATGTATTGAATCGCTGCATAAGATACAGACGTTGTGCCCGAGCTTAAACTGGTTTTATTTTTAACCTCTTTACTGGCCTGTAAAGACACATTGTACAACCTTTCTAAAAATGCATCTATAGTTCCTGCATTTTTAGCTAACTTAAAAGAGTTTTTAATTTGGTTTACAATTTCATAGTCACCAATAATCTGACTATCGAGGCCTGTAGCTATTTTAATAAAATGACCAATAGCTTCAGTATTTTTATAAACATAAGATACTTTGGCAAATTCATCAACTGTACCCTTTGAGTGTTTACAAAGCAATGATATTAACTCATACGGATGATTGGCGAAACCGATAATCTCTGTTCTGTTACAGGTAGATATCACCATAACATTAGCAATACCTTCTTCTTTGGCACTTGCTAATAAGGCTTTTTTATTTTCTATACTTAAACTAAAATTACTTCTAGTTGTAACATCTGCTTTCTTATAACTTAATCCAATTACGTAAAATATCTTTTCTCCCGAATTGTGATTCATATTATTAGTGATCCTTTTTGATTTTTTAGTTCGCCAAATTTAGAGCAGTTCTAATGATTAAAAAATGACATCTGTCATAACTAACAACATTATACTCAATCCTTCTTTAGCAAGTTTCCCATTTGTCAAATACCGTAAAAAACAGAATTTTGATATTGCAAATTTCGCTACAAAAATAAGGCTTTATCAGATTAATCATGTCGAT
>JAUIJW010000202.1 GCA_030431085.1 Bacteroidia bacterium | reverse complement strand
AAAAAAAATAGAATAGTTAATGTAGACTGGAGGTTTATTAAACTTTAAATCTTTGTAATTAAAAAATCAAGTAAACAATAAAGATGATAAATTATTAGGAAACTTTATCAAAGTTAAATTTAATTTTTTAAGGAAAAGATAATTTTTATTTAAAGATATAAGTATTTTTTCAAATTTTTTTTTTTTTAAATTTAATTTAAAAAAATAAAAATCAGAAATTAAAATATATAATTTTAAAAAAATATAAAAAAATATAAGAAATAGTGAAAAAGTTAAAACTAAATTTGAGTCCAAAAACAATATGAAATTAGAAAAATCAATCTACTATTATACTAAAGGGCAAAAACACCTGGTGGGTGCGGTAAATTCTCCTGTGAGAGCATTTAAATCTGTTGGAGGAGTACCTTTGATTATAGAAAAAGCCAAAGGCAGTAAAATTTATGATGTAGACAATAATGAATACATAGATTTTGTATTGTCTTATGGCCCCATGATTTTAGGTCATAGAAATAAATATGTTGAAAGCGATATCAAAAAGGCGCTAAGAAAGGGGTATACTTTTGGTGCAACTTCTAAAGGTGAATTAAAATTAGCTAAATTAGTTTGCGATGCCTTCCCGAGTATAGATAAGATAAGATTTGTAAACTCAGGAACTGAAGCGGTTTTAAGCGCTATACGTTTAGCTAGGGCGTATACAGGAAAACAAAAAATTATTAAATTTTCTGGTTGCTATCACGGTCATGCCGATGCATTACTAGTGGCAGCAGGTTCTGGGTTGGCTACGTTAAGTTTGCCTGGTAGTGATGGTGTTCCTAAAGATGCTGTAAAAAACACATTAATTGCAGAATTTAATAATATTGAAAGTGTAAAAAAACATTTTGCTAAGCATAAAGATATTGCTGGTGTTATCATAGAGCCGATAGCCGGTAATATGGGAGTGGTACAGCCAGAGGCAAAATTTTTAAAAGAACTGCAAAGTGTTGTGTCAAAACATAAGGCCTTGTTAATTGCTGATGAAGTGATGACAGGTTTTAGGTCAAAGTTTGGAGGGGCACAAGATTTATTGGGGTTAAAAGCAGATATTACATGCTTAGGAAAAGTGATAGGAGGCGGTTTTCCGGTTGGAGCTTATGGGGCTAGAAATGAAATTATGGAAATGGTTGCTCCATTAGGTAGTATGTACCAAGCAGGAACATTATCGGGTAACCCTATTGCCATGGCTTGTGGTTATTCTACCCTTAAAGAGCTTAAAAGAAAAGATCCTTACAAGAAGTTTAATAAAGTGGCGGGTTATTTAGAAAAGGCTATTTTAGAAGCTGCGCATAAATATGAGGTAGAGGTTCAGGTGAATAGATTTGGATCTATGATAAACCCTTTCTTTACCAAAGAAAAGGTCACCAACTTTGCTACCGCGCAATCTTGTAATACAGATCAATTTAAAACATTTTTTTGGAAACTGATAGAGCATGGGGTGTTTATACCACCATCTCAATTCGAATCATGGTTTTTGTCAACAAAATTCTCTAAATCAGACTTCGAGAAAACAGTAGCCGCCATAAATATTGCCATGGAAACAGTGGCTAAAAAATCAAAATAACAATACACAATATGAATAAAATCAAAAATGATCTTTTTTTAAAAGCATTAAAAGGTGAATCTGTTGATCGACCTCCTGTATGGATGATGCGTCAGGCTGGTAGATATTTACCTGAATTTATGGCTATTAGGGAAAAATATGACTTTTTTACAAGATGTCAGACCCCTGAACTAGCTGCGGAAATTACGGTACAGCCTATTAGGCGATATGGTATGGATGCGGCTATCTTGTTTTCAGATATTTTGGTAATTCCGCAAGCGATGAATATAGAGGTAGAGATGAAACCTGGTTTAGGGCCTTGGTTACCGAACCCTATACGTTCAAAAAAAGATGTTGATGCTACCATTGTTCCAGATATACATGAAACTCTTGGCTATGTCATGGATGCGATTAAGTTAACCAAAGAGATGTTAAATGATGAAATTCCCCTCATTGGATTTGCAGGTTCTCCGTGGACGATATTGTGTTATTGTGTTCAAGGTCAGGGTTCTAAAACTTTTGACAAGGCTAAAGAATTTTGTTTTACTAATCCGGTAGCTGCGCATACCATGCTACAAAAAATAACAGATACAACTATTGCCTATTTAAAAGAAAAGGTAAAATCGGGTGTTAATGCGGTTCAAGTATTCGATTCTTGGGGCGGTATGTTATCTCCTAAAGATTACCAAGAATTTTCATGGCAGTATATCAATCAAATTATTGAGGCCTTAAAAGATGATGCTCCAGTAATTGCTTTTGGTAAAGGATGTTGGTTTGCCTTAGGCGAAATGGCAAAATCTAATGCATCTGCTTTAGGCGTAGATTGGACGATTACACCACAAATGGCCAGAAAATTAACAGGCCATAAAATAACTTTACAAGGTAATTTCGATCCGGTAAGGTTACTTTCTCCGCCTAGCGAAATAAAAACAATGGTTAAACAAATGATCGATGCGTTTGGTAAAGATAAATATATTGTAAATCTAGGTCACGGTATATTGCCACATATACCGTTAGAGAATGCAGGTGCATTTATAGAAGCGGTTAAAGAGTATAAGCAGTAAGATACGGCTTTAGAGTAGAGTTATGATGAAAGAAAAATTTTTTAAATACATCCAAAATCTTCAAGACGCAATTACTTTCGCATTAGAGAAGATGGACGGTAAAGCAGTTTTTAAAGAAGATCAATGGATTAGAAAAGAAGGAGGGGGAGGCAGAACTAGAGTAATCTCGAATGGAAATGTATTTGAAAAAGGGGGGGTAAATATTTCTAAAGTATATGGGCCTTTACCCGAGGCAATGCAGCGTTATTTTGGTGTTGAAGAGGCTGATTTTTTTGCTTGTGGTTTGAGTTTGGTACTCCATCCTGTTAATCCGATGGTGCCTACTGTTCATGCAAATTGGAGGTATTTTGAGATGTATGATAAATCTGGTGAGAAAGTAAAAAGTTGGTTCGGAGGAGGTCAAGATTTAACCCCATACTATCTATTTGATGAAGATGCTAAACACTTTCATCAAACTTGTAAAAATGCTTGTGATTCACATCACCCAGAATTTTATAAAAAGTATAAAAAACAATGCGATGATTATTTTTGGAATACTCATCGTGAAGAGGCTAGAGGGGTAGGCGGATTATTTTTTGATAGATGCTCTGCAACCCAGGATTTTACGATGCAACATTGGTATAATTTTGTAACCGAAGTAGGCGATAGTTTTTTAGAAGCTTATTTACCCATTGTTGAAAAACGAAGAGATTTGCCGTTTACTAAAGAGCAAAGAGATTGGCAGGAGATTCGTAGAGGTAGGTATGTGGAGTTTAATTTAATTCATGACAAGGGAACCTTGTTTGGGTTAAAAACGAACGGAAGAATTGAAAGCATACTTATGAGCCTGCCACCACATGTGCAATGGCATTATAATCATTCTCCTAAAAAAGGGAGTGAAGAAGCACGCTTGATAAAGGTGTTGCAACATCCCGTGGAGTGGGTTAACTTTTAGTATTTCTATAAATCATTAAATCGATATTGATGAATAGTACATTAATTCAAAAGTATAATATTCCAGGTCCGAGGTATACCAGTTATCCAACCGTGCCGTTTTGGGATCAAGAAGGTGTAGCCCTTGACGATTGGAAAAACACAACCATTCAATCATTTAATGAGTCGAATGATACTGAGGGTATTAGTTTATACATTCATTTACCATTTTGTGAAAGCTTGTGTACGTTCTGTGCTTGCCATAAACGAATTACAAAAAGGCATAGTGTTGAAGAGCCTTATTTAAAAACGGTATTGAAGGAATGGGAGT
>JAUIJW010000201.1 GCA_030431085.1 Bacteroidia bacterium | reverse complement strand
CCTCAATCCAACCTTTATAAATAAATCGGATCATAGAAAATGCCATTAAAAAACCAAATGCCATTCTAAAAATGGCAAGTGGTACAATTGAAGTAGGTTTAGTTAATATTTTTAACCAGTGTTTAATCACCGTCGTTATCATTAATTGTTACTGTGGTGCCAATAGCGTTGGCCATATCTACCTTTAAAAGAACTAATAATTCAGAAAAAGCATTTTGAAGTATCTCCACCTTATCAGGGTATTGTATTAAAGACTCTGATAGCGTATTAATGGCTCCAACTTTATCGTGACATGTCTCAAAGGCTTCTAAAATTTTTAGATTTAAATCTTCTTTTCCAATCATCTTGAGATAATCATCATAACCCCACTTTATAGAATCATCAATAAATCCACCAGTATAACACGCATGTAAAGCTTTTAAATGCTCTTGAATGATGATCAATGATGATTCACTTCTAAAAGCTTCTAATTTTTGCACATCTACTTGTCCGCCAGATTTTTCACCTAAAGGCACCCCTAATTTGCTAATAATAATTTCTTCTGTAAGTGTAATCATGGCATTGGTAATTGAACTTTGAGACCCAGAAATGCCATTTTCTAAAGCTCCAATAAAACTTTCTTGGTCTGCTTGCCAAATGGTTTGTATTGTTTTAGCTTTAATCGCAAGATTTTCTACAAGAGCCTTTAAAAAGGATAACCGTTGTAGACCATATGAGGGTTCTAAAAAACTACCAATAACTTCTTGATCATTTTTAGAAGAAAATAGCAGGTATTCTATAGCAGAAATACCTTTTGAAGAAGAGCCTACAGAAGCAATTAAATTAACATCAATACTTTCATCAGAATGAATTAATGTTTCAATTCTATCAATATCACTAGGCCATCGATTGATCTCAAAATGAATATAACTATCTTCAACAGCTCCCACATTGTATAGTTCTAGCTGTTTCCAAGTTTTTAAAACAGATAACCAGGTTTTCCTTGCTGCATTTAAATGTTCTTGATTAGGTAAATTTGTAAATACCGCTACACTTTCTTCCAACAACTCAGAATTTTCTATAAAATTCTCGCACAAAGGTTGGATGGCATAATTATATATATTCTTGAGTTGAGATTGCCTTTGGTATTGTATTTGGTATTCATCTTCTGTAATATCTCCAGATTCACAACTAACGCCCATCACAGCTAAAATAACAAATAGAAGTATGGAAAAAATGATTCTATGTAGTCTAGTCAGTGGTTTCATGCTTATAATGATTTGATAAAATCGATAATTTTAGTTCGCTTGTCAGCGGATAAATTCATAAAATCTAATTTAGATTGTTCGGCCTCACCACCGTGCCAAAGTATGGCTTCTTCTACATTTCTAGCCCTGCCATCATGTAAAAGATTGGTGTGACCATTAACCGTCTTGAGTAGACCTATACCCCAGAGAGGTGGGGTTCTCCATTCGTTACCATTAGCCTCAAAATCAGGGGCTCGATCTGCTAAGGCATCACCCATATCATGCAACAATAAATCTGTATAGGGCGTAAATATTTGGTTTGCTATAGCAGGAATGGGGTGAGAACCAGAGGTTAATTTAGGGATATGGCAAGCCGAGCAATTAATTTTATTAAATAGAGCCTTGCCCTCTAAAATATGTTTATCATCATGATTTCTTCGTGCAGGTACGGCTAAAGTACTGGAGTATAGAGCAACTTTATTCAAGTTTTCATCAGACAATTCAGGAGATCCACCATTGATAATATCATCACAATTTAGGCCAGTAACACAGTTTTCATTTGGAAATAATGAAGTGGTAATCCCTAAATCACCTGCAAAAGCTCCTGCCACCTGTTGTTTTATGGTTGGCTGATTAGCTTTCCATCCAAATCTTCCTATTTTTTTTGACTGACTCTCTATATCCCAAACATAATTAGGCTTACCAGAAATACCATCTTGATCGACATCATATTCATCGGCATAACTCAATAAGGAAGCTTCTGGAACCGCTTCTAATAATCCTAAACCTATTATTTGTTGTGCAACTCTTGGAGATATTTTAACCTCACTAGATAGATCACCATAGGCTAGATTATTAATCGTATAATGTGGGTTTCTTAATACAATGGTATTACCATCTGGATATACAATTGTTTTATCTGTATAATTAACGCTAAAACCGCCTTCTTTTGTAACTGCTTGAATTGATTGATCTTGTAATTGCCCGCCATAAGTGGGTTCTGGTCTATTCGCTCCAGTTGGCGTTTTACCCGCAATACTCAACCGTAATAACAATCCGTGATCTATTTCGCCTTCTAATTCTGGCGCCCTCCCCCTTCCATCTTTAAAATGACAGGTAGAACAAGAGCGAGCATTAAAAAAAGGACCTAAACCATCTCTAGCCGTAGTAGACGCAGGTGCCGTAACCCAGTTTTGAAAAAACAATGAATTTCCGGTAAAAAAGAATAAAGCATTATCCCCCTCTAAATTCGGAGCTTGAAATCCGAATGCATTTTCAGAAATATCAAAAACAGTTGTGGCCCCTCCAGAAAACTCTTCATTAGGTTCTGCTACCAAAGATTCGTATTCTGAGGCATCACTTTGGCAACTTATTGCCAATAGATAACCTAAAATAATTAGTAAACAATGTTTAAGCCTCATCTTGTGTAAAAATGAACAGTCTGAACCTATATTTGAATGATTCAAACTGTTCTTATTATTTTTCAATTAGTTAGCCGTAATAGATAATCCGATGGCAGCACCTCCTTCGACAAACTTATCTCCCAAATCTTGTAAAGCATTAACCGCCTCTAATACTTTTGGTCTTTCAGTGGCATCAGATATGGCAAAATCAAAAGGAATAGCGGTAGCATTCACAGCAGATTCGGCAGCGGCTAATTGTTGTGATACCTGATGTCCTAAAGCTTCATCAGTTTCTTTGATAAGATCTTCTAAAGAGCTGCCGTTGATACTTTTATACTCACCTCTATAGACATTGGCAATACCCTCTAAATTAAGGCGAATATCTCTATGCGTATTATCACTAAAGCAAGAGTGTTCATCTTCTTGATCTTGATTGTCATAAGCAACAAACATGCGCTCACCACCAAGTTCAGATTTAGATAACGTAGCTATGGCTGTAAGGATATTGTTGAGTGCTGTATTTTCACTCAAAGCTAAAAATGTAGCTCTATAGGCACCATCTGTAGCCCATTCATTGATCATTAACTGTAAATGATCTGTAAGTAAATCAGCACAAACAGCAAGGTAATCTCTTCGTCTATCTTGATGAGCGGCGGTACCACCATCCACAAAATCGGTATATGGTCTTTGCCCTGCTTTCTTTTCAGAAGGATCTGTATTATCTTGTCCCCATAATAAAAATTCTATGGCATGAAAACCTATACTTATGTTGGCTTCTCCCCCTACTTCATTCAAATTTTCAAGTGTAGATTTATCGATGATTGGATACTGGCTAACCATATTAATAATACCAGAATCACTATCTCCAGCCACATAATCGATATAATTTTCATCTAAAGGCCAAGCATTAAGTTTGCCTTCTGGTCCATCGGCATCATCTATTGGTCCATTAGCGAAGCGATAAGCCTCGGTAGGCCCATAACTTTCTCTGGCTTGTAGCCACGCTGATTTTGCAGCATTAAAATTGGTTTCATTAGGTGTTGTAACCAATGTATTGATAGCAGCTTCTAAAATTATAGCATCGGCTAAGGCATCTTCGTAACTCGCCAAAACTATATTGGCATAGTTTTCAAGTACTTTAGATTTATCAATGGTGTTTTTTGGAGTTTCAAAGGTGGTGGCCAAAAAAAGTGAGGGGAATTACAAAGTCAGAGAGAGAAAGAGAGAGAGAGAGAGAGAGAGACCATCCAACACTCAACACCCTCCT